>JAIXVS010000221.1 GCA_027482795.1 Rhodobacter sp. | reverse complement strand
CGTTTGGCGCATGGTTTCAATACACACATCAAGGCTGACCAAATGGTCGCCATCCCCGCGCAGGGCCAAACTCGCCGCCGATACCGCCTTGATCGCGCCCAGCCCGTTGCGCTCGATGCAGGGCACCTGAACTAGGCCTTTGACAGGGTCGCAGGTCATGCCCAAATGATGTTCCAGCGCGATTTCGGCGGCGTTTTCCACCTGCTTTGCCGTCCCGCCCAGCACGGCGCACAGCGCAGCGGCGGCCATCGATGCGGCTGATCCCACCTCGGCCTGACAGCCGCATTCGGCCCCCGAAATGCTGGCGTTGTGTTTGACCAGCCCGCCAATGGCGGCAGCGGTTAGCAGAAAATCGGGAATGCGCCCCGCTTGCGCCGTGGGGACATGATCCAGATAATATCGCAGCACCGCAGGCACCACGCCCGCCGCGCCATTGGTGGGCGCGGTCACCACTTGCCCGCCTGCCGCGTTTTCCTCGTTCACGGCCATGGCATACAGGCTCATCCAATCATTGATCGTATGGGGCGGGGTCATGTTCAGCCCTGCCTCGGCCTTTAGCGCCTCGTGTATCCCGCGCGCGCGGCGGCGCACGTTCAGCCCGCCCGGTAGAATGCCCGTGCCCTCCATCCCGCGCGAGATGCAGTTGTTCATCACATCCCAAATGCGGGCAATGCCTGCGTCTAAATCTGCTTCGGACCGATAGCGCAGTTCATTCGCGCGTTTCATTTGGGCAATCGATTTGCCCGAATTGGCCGCCATTTCCAGCATTTCATCCGCCGTTTCAAACGGATAGGGCACATTGGCCCGCGCTGTGGCCTTGGCCGATTTGGCGTTGGCCTGCTCGGCCGCGGTCAGCACAAATCCCCCGCCGATGGAATAATAGGTTTCGGTGAAAATGACATCGCCCTGCGCGTCCAGCGCCGACAGGATCATCCCATTGGCATGGCCCGCCAGCGCGGGGCCATAATCGAAAATCAAATCGCGGGCAGGGTCAAAGGTTAGCGGCCCCATCCCCTGCGGCGTGATGGTTTTGGTGTCTGCTATCTGCGCCAGCACCGTCTCGGCGCGGGCGGCGTCATAGGTGGCAGGTTCAAACCCCGCAAGGCCCAAAATCGTGGCGCGGTCGGTCGCATGGCCCTTGCCCGTAAAGGCCAAACTGCCATGCAGGCTGGCGCGCAGCCCATGCACTGCAAAGGGCAGGGCGCGCAGCGCATCCAAAAACCGCGCCCCCGCCACCATTGGCCCCATCGTGTGCGAGGAAGACGGGCCAACCCCGATTTTGAACATATCAAAAACCGATAGAAACATAGGTGCTCCTTTTCAGGGTTAGGCGGGGTGCGGGGTTATAAGGGGCTGCCCTCGGGCGGGTTCGGAAAAACTGGCGCAGAAAAGGGCGTGGGGCCAAGACCTTCATCGCGGGCGGCTTGCAGGGCGCTTTCGCGCGTGTCCAGCTTGCCCGCCAAGGCATAAAGGCAGGGGTAATCTGCCAAATTCAGCCAAGGGTCTTGCGCCTCTGGATACAGCCGCAGCCAGCGGGTGATGGTCAGCGTGTACAGGGTCAGCAGGCTGGGGCAATCATGGCTGCCGTTTGTCCAGAACAAATCAGGCTGCGTGCGCGCGGCCCCCTCGATCAGGGCAACATGTACCAGCAGCCGCGCGCGCGTGGCAGCGGTAAAGGCGGGCGGGGCAGGGGTTTGGCCTGCATATGTCTCGGGGTAAAAATGCAGCCTGCAATCGGCGTGCAGCGTGGTGGCAATAAAGAATAACCATTTCAACGCATCCCCGCGCAGCGGCGCATCTGTTGCGGGAAACAATTTGGCAGGGCCGCCCTGCGGCGCACGATCGGCCAGCGCCAGCAGGATAGCCCCCGTTTCAAACATCACCTGATCGCCCATATCCAGCGCGGGGATCAGCCCTGTGGGGGCAAGCGCGCGATACGCCGCGCTGTCTTGCGCGCGCATACTGCGGTCAACCAGCCGCGTCTGAAACGGCAGGCCCAGTTCCAACAGTGCAAGCCGCACAATAAGCGAGGCGTTGTCGGGCGCATAGTGCAGAATATAGCCTTGGCCTTGCATGTCCCATCCTGCGCTGTGGAATAATCTGGCCATCCTGCCGCAAAACGCCCCGATCTGTACATCATTTGCGACCACTTGCGCGCAATAGCGACCCCTTTAGCTGCCTTCATAAAGCGGGGCTGATAGCGGGTTTGCCATGGTGGCGGTAAGCCCCTCGCGCGCCAGAACGCGGGCTATGGGCGCGCGGTTCTCTAGGCCCTGAATCATGGCCAGCAAGGCAGGATAATCGGCTAATGCAAGCGCATGTTCGGGGTAGGGCGGCAGGGCCTGCGCCCAGCGCAGCAGCATGGCGGTGTAAAGCGACAGGATCGAAGGGCGCGCAGCCGTTAACCACCACTCCCCCTGCTGCGCGCGGGCCTCCATCTTGGCGCAGATATCCAGCAGGCGGCGATGGGTGGCAGCGGCAACAGCGCGCTGCGCCCCATCGCCCAGCAAACGCTCTGGGTGGATCAATTGCAAAACCGCAGGGTGCAACTGCTGGCACACCACCGCCAGCCACACCAAAAACGCCCCCCGATCTGGCGCGCTGGGTGTGGGGGCAAGGGCATTGTGACGGTCTGCCAAATACAACAGGATCGCGGCTGTTTCAAACAGCGGCCCGTCTGGCGTCTCCAACACAGGCACCAAACCAAAGGGATTCAGCGCCAAATAGCTGGGGCGGGTTAAATCGCCCTGTTCTGGGTCAAGCATCACAAATTCAAATGGCGCGCCGATTTCCTCTAGCGCCATATGAACGACCAGCGATCCCCAATCATAAACCCCGTGCAGGCGGTGCATCATCCCCTCCCAAAGCTGAATGTTTGCCCAAGTTGCCCCAAGCATGGCCCGCGCGCAATGCAAACCTGCTTGCCGCCCGCGCGGCGGCATTTTCCGCCTAGCCCCTGCGCGCAGCATTGATTATACAAGGGGAAATTGCATCAAGGGTGTAACATGGCAGCCGATCTTTCCCCCATCGATAAAGCCAAATTTGTCGCCGCCAAGCGGGCTGTCGGTTTCATCGACACTGGCATGAAAGTGGGGCTTGGCACCGGGTCAACCGCCGCATGGATGGTGCGCTGTCTGGGCGAGAGGGTGCGCGAAGAAGGGCTAAAAATTGTCGGCGTGCCCACCAGCACCCGCACCGCCGAACTCGCCCGCGCCGTGGGCATCAAGGTCGTCTCGCTGGACGAGGCGAAATGGCTCGATATCACCATCGATGGGGCAGATGAGGTGGATCAAAACCTTGCCTTGATCAAGGGCGGCGGCGCGGCGCTATTGCAAGAGAAAATCGTGGCCACTGCATCCGATCAGATGATCGTCATCGCCGATGCCGCCAAGGAAGTGCAGCAGCTTGGCGCGTTTCCCCTGCCCATCGAAGTGATCCCCTTTGGCTGGCAAACCACCAAGGCCTTGGTCGAAGAAACGCTGGAATCTTTGGACGTTTTGGCGCGCGAGGTGACGGTGCGCATGAACGGCGACCGCCCGCTGGTGACAGACGAATCGAATTATATCCTTGATCTGCATCTGCGCCGTATCGGAAATCCGCGCCAGATGGCGCTGATTTTAAACCAAATTCCAGGTGTGGTGGAAAACGGGCTGTTCATCGACATTTGCGATATTTTGGTCATCGGCCATGGCGATGGGCGCGTGACGGTGCGCGACATTAACGCAGGCTCGGAAACCGATGATCACATTCGCTTTTCGCCAACCGACAACATCTTTTCTAACCTAGATGATTAATCCCGCCCCATTTGACTTTGACCTGTTTGTCATTGGCGGCGGGTCGGGCGGCGTGCGCGCAGCCCGCATTGCATCCGCCGAAGGCGGGGCAAAAGTGGGCTTGGCCGAAGAATCGCGCATGGGCGGCACCTGCGTGATCCGCGGCTGTGTGCCCAAAAAGCTGATGGTCAACGCCAGCAATTTTGCAGCCCAAATCGAAGATGCCCGCGCCTATGGCTGGGACGTGCGGCCAGGCGCGTTCGATTGGCCGCGCTTTCGCACCCAGCTCGAATCCGAACTTACCCGTCTGGAAACCGCATACCGAAACACCCTTGCCAATGCAGGCGTGCAGGTGTTTGACACCCGCGCCACCGTATCTGGCGCGCATGAGGTCACTCTTGCCGATGGCCGCCATATCAGCGCCAAGCATATCCTTATCGCCACGGGCGGGCGGCCTTTCGTGCCAGATATCGCGGGCGCGGAACTGGCGGTCACCTCGAATGAGATGTTTCATCTAGACTACCTGCCCAAACGCGCCTTGGTTGTCGGCGGCGGTTATATCGCCTGCGAGTTTGCCTCCTTGCTGGCAGGGCTTGGCGTGCAGGTGACGCTGGCCTATCGCGGCGATGCCATTCTGCGCGGCTTTGACGGCGAGGCGCGCGATCATCTGGCCGCAGCCCTTGCCGCGCGCGGCATTGATATTCGCCTGAACGCCGAAATCACCGCCCTAACGCGCGGGCAGGACGGGATTGAGGCCAGTTTGAAATCGGGCGGCAGCCTTGCCGCCGATCTGGTGCTATACGCCACGGGCCGTATCCCCAATGTCGCGGGCCTTGGGCTGGACGCTTTGGGCGTTGAAATGGGCGCGCGCGGGCAGATTGTGGTCGATGATTACAGCCAAACCGCTGTGCCATCCATTTTCGCCGTGGGCGATGTGACAGATCGTATCAACCTAACCCCCGTTGCCATCCGCGAAGGCCACGCTTTTGCCGATACTGTGTTTCGCGGCATCCCCACCAAGGCCGACCACACCACTGTCGCCAGCGCCGTCTTCACCACGCCCGAACTGGGCAGCGTGGGGCTGACCGAAGAACAGGCTGCAGCGCTGGGCCGCGTTGATGTCTACACCGCCAACTTTCGCCCCATGAAAACCCTGTTCGCAGGGCGGCAAGACAGAATGCTGATGAAATTGATTGTGGATTCAGCCACCCAGCGCGTGCTGGGCTGCCACATTGTGGGCGATGGGGCGGGCGAAATGATCCAGCTTGCCGCGATTGCCGTAAAAATGGGCGCGACGAAGGCCGATTTTGATGCCACCGTGGCCGTGCATCCCACCGCTGCCGAAGAACTGGTCACCATGCGCAAACCCACGCGCAGCATCGGCAATGCCTAAGATTTTGGCAAAAGGCCGCTTGATTTAACCGCGCGCGCCCCCACATCTGAGCCAAGGCGGCACGTGCCGCACGACATACACGATTTGAAATATAAGAGGTAGACGAATGGCAGGTAATGGCGGCCCTTGGGGTGCAGGCGGCGGCGGTGGCGGCGGCGCGAACGGCGGCGATGGTGACAATCGCGGCACCAACGGGGCCAATCGCCCCCCTCCGCGCAGGCCAAATGACCAAGGCCAGATGCCCGAAATTGACGAGCTGATGAAGCGCGGCCAAGAACAACTGCGCGTGCTTATGGGCGGTCGCGGCGGCGGCAACCGCACGGGCGGCGATCGCGGCGGCGATATGAACCCGCTGTTTAGCAAACGCGGCCTTGCGCTGGGTGGACTGCTTGCCGTGGCGGCTTGGGGCTTTATGTCATTCTACACAGTCAAGCCCGAAGAAAGCAGTGTCGAGCTGTTCTTGGGCGAATTCAGCGGCATGGGTGTCGAAGGTTTGAACTTTGCCCCTTGGCCGCTGGTCACAGCCGAGATTGTGCAAACCACCCGCCAGCGCGGCACGGTTATTGGATCGGGCGCGAATGGCGAGATGGACAATGGCCTGATGCTGACGCGCGATCAGAACATCGTCGATATCCAGTTTGAAGTGGTCTGGAACATCAACGATCCTGCCAAATATCTGTTTAACTTGGCCGATCCCGAAGACACGATCCGCGCCGTATCAGAATCGGCGATGCGCGATATTATCGCGCGCAGCGAACTGGCCCCCGTGCTGAACCGTGATCGCGGCGTCATTGCCACCGATTTGCAGACGGCTGTGCAATCCACGCTTGATAGCTACAATTCGGGCATTGCGGTGATCCGCGTCAACTTTGACCGCGCCGATCCGCCCGCCGAAGTGATCGATGCCTTCCGCGAGGTGCAGGCCGCACAGCAAGAACGTGACCGCTTGGAAAAAGAGGCGGATGCCTACGCCAACAAGGTCACCGCAGGTGCGCGCGGCCAAGCCGCGCAGCTGCGTCAAGAGGCCGAAGGCTACCGCGCCCAAGTGGTCAACAACGCCCAAGGTGAAGCCAGCCGTTTCTTGGCCGTGTACGAGGAATACAAAAAGGCCCCCGAAGTGACGCGGGAACGGATGTATCTGGAAAAGATGGAAAAAGTGCTTGGAGGCATGAATAAAGTGATCCTTGATGGCGTAGGTTCTGGCGAAGGCGGGCAGGGCGTTGTGCCGTTCTTGCCGCTGAATGAACTGGGCAGCATGGCCAAAGGGGCCGCTGCCACATCAACCACGGCACCATCTACCACTGGGGGGGCAAACTGATGCGCAGCGCATATATTCTTCCTGCCGCCGCCGTTGTGATCGGCCTGATCTCGTCGTCCTTGTTCATCGTAGACGAACGCCAAAAGGCGCTGGTGTTGCAGTTTGGTCAGGTGAAACAAGTGGTGGACGAGCCTGGCCTTGGCTTTAAAATCCCCTTTATCCAAGAGGTGATCCGCTATGAAGGTCGCATTTTGGGCCTGCCCACCCAGCCGCAAGAAGTCACCCCGTCGGATGACCGCCGGCTGGTGGTCGATGCCTTTGCCCGCTGGCGCATTGTCGATCTGGAACAGTTCCGCCGTGCCGTGGGCGCGGGGGGCGAATTGGCCG
>JAIXVS010000072.1 GCA_027482795.1 Rhodobacter sp. | reverse complement strand
CGCCACCCAGCCGCGCCACTTCGCGCCGCGCTTCCAGCTGTTCTAGGATGTCTTTCATGGCAGCCCCCTTTGGCAATTTGGGCGACCATACTGGTCTATTCCCCCGCCGCAAAGCGCAAATCGGTAAATTTGCAAATACTTGACAGGCGCACATCTGCAAACTGCAAACTTGCTAATCTCCGTCCCCATTGGCTTTGCCCAAACCCTGCATTATAGCGACCCTGTCCTATTGGAATTCGCACCATGCCCTTTTCCCTGCCTATCCCTATTGTCACCATCGGCCTTTTGTTGGCCTCGAACGTCTTTATGACCTTTGCATGGTATGGGCATTTGAAATTCAAATCCGCCCCATTGATCACGGTCATCGCAATCTCTTGGGGTATCGCATTGTTTGAATATATGCTGATGGTTCCTGCCAACCGCATCGGCCACGGCCATTTTTCCGCGGCCGAACTGAAAACCATCCAAGAGGTGATAACCCTATCGGTGTTTGCCATCTTTTCTGTGCTGTATCTGAAAGAGCCGCTGGCGTGGAACCATCTTTTGGGCTTTGCCTGCATTGGGCTTGGCGCGTTTTTTATCTTTCACAAATGGGCCTAACGCCATGACACAGGCCATTTTTCTAAACCGCGCCACCCCGCCCAGCATCATTACCCTTACCCTACTGGCGGGCATCTCGGCCCTGTCGATGAATATCTTTCTGCCCTCCTTGCCGATGATGGCGCAGTATTTTGGTGTGCCCTATGGCCTGATGCAGCAATCCGTCTCGCTGTATCTGGCGCTATCGGCCGTGCTGCAAATTCTAATCGGCCCGCTGTCCGACAAGTACGGCCGCCGCCCCGTGATGATGGGCGCGCTGGCGCTGTTTTTGCTGGCCACATTGGGCACCATTCTGGCCCCCACAGCGGGGGTGTTTTTGTTCTTTCGCATGATGCAGGCCGTTGTGGCCGCAGGAACCGTTCTGTCGCGCGCCGTGATCCGCGATATGGTATCCGATGCTCGCGCCGCCTCGATGATCGCCTATGTCACCATGGGCATGTCGCTGGTGCCCATGATTGGCCCGTCCATTGGCGGCCTGTTGGATCAGGCCTATGGCTGGCAGGCCAGCTTTGCCTTTTTGGGCATTTGTGGGGCGCTGGTGCTGGCGCTGACCTATGCCGATTTGGGCGAGACGCACCCCCCCACCGATGTCAGCCTTGGCGCGCAGTTTCGCCAATACCCGCAGCTTTTGGTATCCTTGCCATTTTGGGGCTATGCGGGGGCGGCGGCCTTTGCCTCTGGCGCATTCTTTGCCGCCCTTGGCGGCGCGCCCTTTGTGGCCAGCGATGTATTCGGCCTAAGCCCTGCGCAAACGGGCATGTACTTTGGCCTGATCGCGCTGGGCTACACGGGTGGCAATTATCTGGCAGGGCGCTATTCGGTGCGCTTTGGCATGAACAATATGGTGCTGATCGGCGCGCTAATCACCTTGGCCGGCATGGGCGCGCTTGCACTATTCAGTTTGGCAGGCATCAAAGGGGCCGCGCTGTTCTTTGGCCTAATGGCAGTTATGGGCGTGGGCAATGGTGTCTCGCTGCCATCGGCCAATGCAGGGACATTGTCAGTGCGCCCCGATTTGGCGGGCTCGGCCTCGGGCCTTGGCGGGGCGCTGATGATGGGGGGCGGCGCGGCACTGGCCGCGCTGGCGGGCGCGCTATTGCACCACGGCACGGGCGAGTTGCCGCTGGTTTTGGTCATGCTCGGCTCGGCCACCGCTTCAGTTTTGTGCATTCTGGCGGTGATGCGCTGGCACAGACCCTAACGATACATCCTTGACGCGCGCAGTTTGCAAAGCCTACCTTGGGTTTGCAAACAGGGGGCATGGATGGCCGTTCAAAAACTTTACGCGGGCGCGAAATTGCGCGAATTGCGCAGCCGCCTTTCCCTAACCCAACGCGCCTTTGCGGGCAAACTGGGCGTTTCCCTGCCCTATCTGAACCAGATGGAAAACAACCACCGCCCCGTATCCGCCGCTGTGGTGCTGGCGCTGGCGGGCGAGTTTGGCCTTGATGTGACCGAGCTGAACGCGGGCGAGGGCGAGCGTTTGGTATCGAACATGCGCGAAGCCTTGGCCGACCCAATCTTTGCCAAATCCGCCCCGCCGCTGGCTGACTTGCGCCTTGCGGCCAGCAATGCCCCCGCCCTTGCCCGCGCCTTTCTCGATCTGCACCGCGCGTACCGCCAAAGCCACGAACGGCTGGCCAGCTTGGACGAAGCGTTAGGCCGCGATGACGCCACCCTGCGCGCCAGCCCTTGGGATGAGGTGCGCGATTTCTTTCACTACTGCGACAATTACGTCGATGCCGTCGACCGCGCCGCCGAACATTTCGCCGCCTCCGGCCCCGCGGGCCAAGACATGCTGATCACCGCAACCGAGGCGCTGTCCAAACGCGGCATTGAAACTGATTTTTCCACTGATGGCCCCCTGCGCCGCTATGACCCCACCCTGCGCCGCCTGCACCTTGCCGCCCGCGCCGCAGCCCCCACCCGCCGCTTTCAGGCGCTATATCAGGTCGCCCTGCAAACCCAGAACGATCTGATCGAAGCGATGCTAGACCTTGCCCGCTTTCAATCGCCCGAAGCGCGCGATATCGCCAAAATCGGCATGGCCAACTATTTTGCAGGCGCGGCGCTGATGCCCTACCGCGCCTTCCTCGCCGCCGCCACCGAAGTGCGCCACGATCTGGAACGGCTGGCCGATATGTTCGGCGCGTCTATCGAACAGGTCGCGCATCGCCTGTCTACCCTACAGCGCCCTGGCGCAAAAGGCGTGCCGTTCTTCTTTGTGCGCGTCGATCAGGCGGGCACCATCACCAAACGCCATTCCGCCACGCGCCTGCAATTTGCCCGTTTCGGCGGGGCCTGCCCTTTGTGGAACGTGCACCGCGCGTTTGAAACACCTGGCCATTTTCTGCGCCAACTGGCCGAAACGCCCGATGGCGTGCGCTATCTTTGCCTTGCGCGCGATGTCTCGAAACCCGGCGGGGCCTATCTTGCCCCCGTGCGCCGCTATGCCATTGGTCTGGGGTGCGAGATCGCCCACGCCGCCGCGCTCGTCTACGCCGATGGGTTAGATCTGAAAGGCCGCTGCGATCCCATCGGCATTTCCTGCCGTATCTGCGAGCGTCCCGATTGCCACCAAAGGTCTGTGCCACCGCTGGAGCGCCGCCTGTCGGTCAACCCCGATCAGCGCGGCATCCTGCCCTATGACATTGCACCCTAAGCGCTATTTGATGCGCGCCCAAATCTGATCTTTCAGCACCGCCCGCGCGCGGCGCAGATGTTCCTCATCCTCTTCAGTGATCAAATCCAGCCGCGATTCGGCGCGGTACACCGCCAAATTCACCGCATCATATTCGGCCACCACAGCGGCAAAATGCGCGTCTGTTCCCTTCAGCGCAGAAATATTGGCGGCATTGCTGGGAAATTCATCGGCAAGGGCGTGTGGTGTATGGGGCATCGGATATCTCCTTCTATGCCCCTACTCTATTTGCAGCCCGCCCGCGCCACATTGATCCTCATCAATGCGTTTCTCTTTTTCAAAAATATCCTGGGGGGGAGGTTGCTAAAGCTATGCTTTAGCAACTGGGGGGCTAGCCCCCCTACCTCTGCGCCACTTTCCAATTCTGCGCCATCACAGGCTGCAAATTCGACTTTGCCAACCGCTGCCCCAAAATATGATCCGCCGCCTTTTCCCCCACCATAATCGACGGCCCATTCAAATTGCCGTTGGTCACTTGCGGGAAAATGCTGCTATCGGCCACGCGCAGGCCCTCCACCCCAATCACACGGCAATCGGGGTCAACCACGGCATTTATATCATCCGCCCGCCCCATCCGCGCCGTCCCGCAGGGATGATAGGCGCTTTCGGCGTGATCACGAATGAATGCGTCGATCTGGTCGTCCGTTTCCACGCCCGCGCCCGGCTGAATCTCGCTTTTCACATGGGCGCGCATCGCGGGCATATCGAAAATCTCACGCGTCAGGCGCACCGCTTTGCGAAAATCGCGCCAATCGCTGTCCTGCGACATATAGTTAAACCGAATAACTGGCGGCGCATCAGGGTCGCTCGACCGCAGCGAAACCCGCCCGCGCGAGGCAGATCGCATCGGCCCCGTATGCACCTGAAACCCATGCCCCGCCGCCGAGGCTTTGCCATCATAGCGCACAGCGATGGGCAGGAAATGATACTGAATATCGGGGTATTCCACGCCCTTGTCGGAACGGATAAATCCGCAGGCCTCAAATTGGTTGCTCGCCCCCAGCCCTTTGCGCGTGAACAACCACTGCGCGCCAATCATCGCCTTGCCCCACAGGTTCCAATATTTATACAGGGTAATCGGCTGAACCGATTGAAACTGCATGTAAATTTCCAAATGGTCTTGCAGATTGCCGCCCACGCCTGCGCGGTCGGCGACCACGTCGATGCCATGGCCTTGCAAATGCGCGGCAGGGCCAATGCCCGACAGCATCAGCAGCTTGGGCGTGTTCAGGCTGGATGCCGCCAAAATCACCTCTGCCCCCGCGCGGATAACTTCAACCGCGCCCTTACGCGCCACTTCTACCCCCACAGCGCGCCGCCCGTCCATCACCACACGGCGGGCAAAGGCGCGTAGCAATCGCACACGGCCCGTGGCGATGGCGGGGCGAAGATAGGCTTTGGCGGCAGACCACCGCTCGCCCTGATAAATCGTCGCCTCCATCGCGCCGAAACCTTCTTGCTGCGCGCCGTTGTAATCGGGGGTTACAGGATAGCCCGCCTGCCGCCCCGCCGCGATAAACGCATCAAACAAAGGGTTCGCGCGCGGCCCGCGCGTGATGTGCAACGGGCCCGATGTGCCGCGATAGGCCGTGTCCGTGCCCGCATCCGCCGCCCCGTGCCAGCTTTCCATCCGCTGGAAATAGGGCAGCACATCGGCATAGGCCCAGCCTTGCGCGCCCATGCCGTCCCACGTGTCATAATCGCGGGCATGGCCGCGCACATAGACCATACCGTTGATGCTGCTTGACCCGCCAATCACCCGCCCGCGTGGCGTGACCAACTGGCGGCCCCCCAAATGCGGCTCTGGCTCGCTTTTCAAACCCCAATCATACCGCGCCATATTCATCGGATAGGACAGCGCGGCAGGCATCTGGATAAACGGGCCAGCGTCACTGCCGCCTTCTTCAATCACCACCACCGATTTGCCCGCCATCGCCAAACGGTAGGCCAGCGCCGACCCCGCGCTGCCCGACCCCACGATCACATAATCTGCAACAGCCTCGCTCATGCGTCACCTTTGGCCAATTCTGCCGCCAAATAATCCATCGCCATACGCACCGCCGCAGCCCCATCAGGCGCGCCAAGTTTCAACGCTTCGCGCAGGTAAAGCCCGTCAATCAGCGCCGCCAATCCCGCAGCAATCCCATCCGCCCGCGCACCCGCCAGCGGGCGCAGCCCCACCATCAAATTGCTGTGCAAACGGCGCTGATAAATCGCAAGCAGCCGCTTGGCGGCAGGCACAGACTGCGCCAGAACCCAAAAGTTCAGCCACGCGCCCACCACATCACGGCGAAAGTTCATGGGCGAGAAGGACGCAATCAGCACCGCCCGCACGCGCCCCAAAGGCCCCTCGCTGGCCGCAATCGCGCCGCGCACTTCGGCCCCGTACACGGTCATCAACTGGCGCATCGCGGCCAAGAACATCTCTTCCTTGCTGCCAAAATAATGATGCGCCAGCGCCGATGACATGCCCGCCCGCCGCGCAATTTGCGCCACAGTCACATCAAGCGATCCTTTTTGCCCGATTTCCACAATCGTAGCGTTGACGAGCGCCGCCTTTCGGATAGGCTCCATTCCAAGTTTCGGCATTTTGCGATGGCCCCAAAGATTTTTCTTGCCAAACGCAACCTGTCCGAAGTTTATTGACTCGTCAATCAAGAATAAATGGCAACCAACAATCAACAGGGAGACCACCATGTCACGCCGCACCGCACTTCTTGCCACTGCTGTGGCTTTTGCCTTTACTGGTACCGCCTATGCCGAAGGCTGCGATAAAGTTATTTTCTCGGATGTGGGTTGGACGGATATCACCGCCACCACCGCCGCCACCACGCTGGTTTTGGAAGCTTTGGGATACGAGACGGAAACCAAAGTTCTGTCCGTGCCCGTCACCTACACTGGCCTTGCCGAAGGCGATGTCGATGTGTTCTTGGGCAACTGGATGCCCACGATGGAGGCTGATCTGGCCCCGCACCGCGACGCAGGCAAGGTGGAAACCGTGCGCACCAACCTAGAGGGCGCAAAATATACCCTAGCGACCAACGAAGCTGGCGCTGCGCTGGGAATTAAAGACTTTGCAGATATTGCCGCCAACAAAGACGCGCTGGAAGGCAAGATTTACGGGATTGAGCCTGGCAATGACGGCAACCGCATCATCTTGGATATGATTGCAAGCGGCCCCTTTGGTCTAGACGGGTTTGAAATTGTCGAAAGTTCCGAAGCAGGGATGCTGGCCGAAGTGGCCAACAAAGACGGCGACAGCAAGCCGATCATCTTCCTTGGCTGGGAACCCCATCCCATGAATGCCAATTTCAAAATGACCTATCTGACAGGCGGCGATGATTACTTTGGCCCCAACCTTGGCGGTGCAGTGGTCGATACCAACGTGCGCGCAGGCTATGTGGCTGAATGCCCCAACACGGGCAAACTGCTGCAAAACCTGTCCTTCACGCTGGCCATGGAAAATGAAATCATGGGCGCAATCCTGAATGACGGCACCGACCCGCGCGAGGCTGCCAAAACTTGGCTGGCCGCCAACACGGGCGCGTGGGAGCCTTGGCTGGACGGCGTGACCACCAAAGACGGCGGCGATGCTAAGGCCGCTGTGGCAGCCGCCCTACAATAACCGCCGCGCTTGCGGATAGGTCGCTTGGGGGTTTTGCACCCCCAAGCATGTTGGGGGCCAGCCCCCAACATGCCTCCCCCGCAGGATATTTGCAGAGCGAGGAAGGGCAAGGCATCGCGATGGACTGGATCACCGATCACAAAATTCCCGTGGGAAAACTGGCGAAATTCATCTTTGATTGGATGAAAGAGCATCTTTCAGGGTTTTTCGATGTCATCTCCATCGGGATGGAGGCGATGATCAGCGCGATCTTGTGGGTGCTGCAAACCCCAAGCCCCTTTGTGATTATCGCGGCCTTCATTGCGCTGGCATGGGTATTGCAACGCAGCTGGCGGCTGTGCATTGGCGTGGGCCTTGGGTTTTTGTTCATCTTGAACCAAGGCTATTGGGAAGAAACCACCGAAAGCCTGACGCTGATCCTGTCATCCTGCGTGGTCTGCATGGGGCTTGGCGTGCCCATTGGCATTGCCGCCGCCCACCGCCCGCGCCTGTATGCGGCCATGTCGCCTGTGCTGGATTTGATGCAAACCCTGCCCACCTTTGTCTACCTGATCCCTGCCATCGTATTCTTTGGCCTTGGCACTGTGCCAGGGCTGATTGCTACCGTGATCTTCGTTCTGCCCGCCCCCATTCGCCTAACGCAGCTTGGCATATCCTCCACTCCCGTGGCGCTGGTCGAGGCGGCAATGGCCTTTGGCGCAACACCGCGCCAAAAGCTGTGGAAAGTAGAGCTGCCCTATGCCCTGCCGCAAATCATGGTGGGGCTGAACCAAACCATCATGCTGTCGCTGTCGATGGTTGTCATCGCGGCGCTGGTGGGGGCAAACGGGCTGGGCGTGCCCGTGATCCGCGCGCTGAACACAGTGAACACGGCCCTTGGCTTTGAATCGGGCTTTATCATCGTGGTCGTGGCAATTCTGCTGGATCGCACCTTGCGGCTGGGGGGCAAACCATGACCATCACGCATGACCCCAAGCAAACTGCGGGCCTTGCCGTTCGGTTTGACAATGTATCCATCGTGTTCGGCGATGCACCCGACCGCGCCCTGCCGCTGATGGATCAGGGCCTGTCGCGCGCCCAGATTCAAGAGGCCACCGCCCAAGTTTTGGGCGTGCATAATTGCTCGCTTGAGGTCAGCGAAGGCGAGATTTTGGTGCTGATGGGCCTGTCGGGCAGCGGCAAATCCACCCTTCTGCGCGCGGTCAATGGCCTAAACCCCGTCTGCCGTGGGCGGGTCGAGGTCTGCGATGGCAATGTCATGGTCGATGCCACCCACGCCGCGCCCGAAACCCTGCGCCGCATTCGCCAGCAGCGCGTGTCGATGGTGTTTCAGCAATTTGGCCTGCTGCCATGGCGATCCGTGCGCGAAAACGTGGGCCTTGGGCTGGAACTTGCGGGCCTGTCCGAAGCCCAGCGCCGCCCCCGCGTGGATGCGCAACTGGCGCTGGTCAACCTAACCCAATGGGCCGACCGCAAAGTTGGCGAGCTGTCTGGCGGGATGCAGCAGCGTGTGGGGCTGGCGCGCGCCTTTGCCACCGAAGCCCCCATTTTGCTAATGGACGAGCCGTTTTCCGCGCTGGATCCCCTGATCCGCGCGCGCCTTCAAGACGAACTTCTGGATCTGCAATCATCGCTAAAACGCACGATCATTTTCGTGTCCCATGATCTGGACGAGGCGTTCAAACTGGGTAACCGCATTGCCCTGATGGAAGGCGGGCGCATCGTGCAAATTGGCACCGCGCGCGAGATTATCGCAAACCCCGTCTCTGATTATGTCGCCGATTTTGTCGCCCATATGAACCCGATGGCCGTGCTGCGCGCCGAAGACGTCATGCAGGCGGGCCCGTCCAGCGGCGCTGCGATTGACGCAAACGCCCCCGTCAAAGCGGCGATGGACATGATCGCACACGGCGCGGGCGAGCTGTGCGTGATGCGCGCGGGCGCGCCTGTGGGCGTGATCACCCCAGCACATCTGATGGCGCGGCTTGTCAAACCGCGCGCGGGTTAGTTTTGCACCCGCGCGTAATCCACCACGCCCCAATCGCCTGCAACATCGCGCATCGATAGGGTTTGCGCGTCGACATATTCCACCTGCCAGCAGCCATCGGCATCGGGATCATCGCCCAAACGATACAGCGAAATCACCGTGCCTGTGTGGGTGGTGCCATCGGCGCAGGCATCGCCCGCCGTCATGGCAAAATTCGCACCCATCTCGTCATTGGCCCATTCTTGATATTCCATCCCGACAATGCGGATGAAATAGGGGGTCGCTTCGCCCACAGGTTTCCAATCGCCCTGCATAAATTGCAAATTGCCTTCGTTGATGTTTTCGCCGCGTTCGGCAAAAGCCAAAACAAGATCAGCCGTAGAATCGCCCATATTCTGCAAGCTGCCCAAAAAGTTCACCGCGCTCATATCTGGCAGGCTTTGCAAGGCTTGCAGCGCGGCAGGGTCGCTGTCTGCCGTTGTCCACAGCGAATACCCGCCCGATGCAATTTGGCAGCCCGCATCGTCGCAAGAAATCTTCCATCCCGTATCGTTGATGTCTTCGGCAAAGACGGGGCCAGATAGGGCGATTAAAACGGCAAAGGGCATCAGGCGCATAACATTACTCCACAAGTGAACCGCTATCTTTTTCGGCGGGTTTGGTTGATTTTTTGGCCGCAGGCTTTTTCGCGGCGGTTTTTGATGCAGCGGGCTTTTTGGCCGCAGGTTTAGCGGCCGCTTTGGTCGCAGCCTTGGCGCTAGGTTTCGCCGCCGCCTTTGGGGCTGCCTTTTTCGCAGCAGGCTTCTTGCCGCCGCCCTTTTTGCCAGCCTTTTCTTCAATCAGCCCCAGCGCCGCCTCCAGCGTAATCGTCTCGGGCGTGACATCTTTGGGCAATGTCGCATTGATCTTGGCCCATTTGACATAGGGGCCAAATTTGCCCTCCATGACCTGCACAAAGCCGCCCGCAGGATGCTCGCCCAGCTCGCGCAGCGGCGGGGCCGCCGTGCCCCCGCGCCGCCCTGCCAGCTTTTGCGCCAGCACTTCAACCGCGCGGTTCATGCCAATGGTAAACACCTCTTCCACATCGGGCAGGTTGGCATAGAGCGTGCCGTGTTTGACATAGGGGCCAAAGCGCCCAATCGCCGATTCAATCATTTGCCCGTCATCAGGATGCGGGCCAATTTGGCGCGGCAGGGTCAGCAGCGTAATCGCGCGTTCGAGCGTCAGGCTTTCTTGCGGCCAAGTCTTCGGCAGGCTGGCGCGCGGCGGTTTGGGGTTATCCGCTGTGGCCTCGCCCTTTTGCACATAGGGGCCAAAGCGCCCCGCGCGCAGCGAAATTTCCAGCCCGTCCACGTCCACACCCAAAACGCGCCCATCCACCGATGCGCCCTCTTCCCCCGAAATGGGGCGGGTATAGCGGCATTCAGGATAGTTCCCGCAGCCAATAAACGCCCCCCCCGTGCGCGAGGTTTTCAGATGCAGC
This sequence comes from Rhodobacter sp., assembly GCA_027482795.1. Lineage (GTDB taxonomy): Bacteria > Pseudomonadota > Alphaproteobacteria > Rhodobacterales > Rhodobacteraceae > Cypionkella. The sequence goes on along the minus strand of JAIXVS010000072.1, from coordinate 2,499 downwards.
CGCCCCGTGCCGCAGGTCTGGCATATGCGCGGATCAGACCCGTCTTCGCGCATGGGGTACAGATGCGGCGACAGAAATTCATCAATCTTATCCAGCACTTCGCCAATGCGCAGATCGGCGGTTTCGGCAATAGCCGCCGAAAAATCGCGCCAAAACTGCTTAAGCACCGCCTTATAATCGCGCGTCCCAGCGGACACATCATCCAACTGGCTTTCCAGATCGGCGGTGAAATCATACTCCACATAACGGCGGAAAAAGTTCGTCAAAAACGCCGTCACCAGCCGCCCCTTATCTTCGGGGATCAGGCGGTTTTTGTCCTTGCGCACATATTCGCGGTCAACAATCGTGGTCAGCACCGATGCATAGGTCGATGGGCGGCCAATGCCCAACTCTTCCATCCGCTTGACCAGTGTCGCCTCGGAATAGCGCGGCGGTGCTTGGGTGAAATGCTGCGCTTCGGTGACAGACTCCTTGGCCACCGCCTCGCCCTGCATCAGCTGCGGCAGGCGGGTGTCATCTTCATCCTCGTCATCGCGGCCTTCGTCATATACCTTTAGGAATCCGTCAAACAGCACCACTTGGCCGCTGGCGCGTAGCACCACAGCCCCATCCGCGCTGGCCAAATCCACCGCCGTCCGCTCCATCCGCGCAGATGCCATTTGGCTGGCTATCGTGCGCTTCCAAATCAAATCATACAGGCGGCGCTGATCGCTGTCAGAAATGCCCAAATCGCCCTCGGCCATATTCATATCGGTGGGGCGAATACATTCATGCGCTTCCTGCGCATTCTTGGCCTTATTCTTATAAATGCGCGGCTGTTCGGGCACATAGGGCGCCCCAAACCGCGCCTTAATTGCGCCGCGCGCCGCCGCCACCGCTTCGGGCGCCATATCAATGCCATCGGTGCGCATATAGGTGATATGCCCCGCCTCATACAGACGCTGGGCTGCCGACATGCAGGCCTTGGCCCCCATGCCAAACTTGCGGGATGCCTCTTGCTGCAAGGTGCTGGTCATAAACGGCGGATAGGGGTTGCGCGAGGCTGGCTTTGCCTCAACCGATTGCACCGTCAAATCGCGCTTGCGCACGGCGGTGGCCGCCAAATCGGCCGCCTCGGCCGTGGCGATATCAAACTTATCCAGCTTTTTGCCCGCCAGATGGGTCAGTTTGGCGCTAAACGATTGCCCGCGCGGCGTGGTCAGCAGCGCGGTGATCGACCAAAACTCACGCGCGCGAAACGCCTCAATCTCCATCTCGCGGTCAACAATCAGGCGCAGGCAAACCGATTGCACCCGCCCCGCCGACCGCGAGCCTGGCAGCTTGCGCCACAAAACAGGGGATAGGTTAAAGCCCACCAAATAATCCAGCGCGCGGCGCGCCAAATAGGCATCCACCAGCGGCATATCCACTTGGCGCGGGTGCTTCATCGCCTCGGTCACTGCATCTTTGGTGATGGCGTTAAACGTCACACGGCTAACGCTTTTGCCCTTTTTCAGGCTGCTTTGCAGCGCCTCTTGCAAATGCCACGAAATCGCCTCGCCCTCACGGTCAGGGTCGGTCGCAAGGATCAATTCGTTATCGGTTTTCAGCGCCTCGGCAATGGCGCGGACATGCTTTTTGCTATCTGCCGCCACTTCCCACAGCATTTCAAAATCATTGTCCGTGTCAACCGATCCATCCTTGGGCGGCAAATCGCGCACATGTCCAAAACTGGCCAAAACCGTATAGGTGGGGCCAAGATATTTGTTGATTGTCTTGGCTTTGGCTGGGGATTCTACAACGACAACGGGCATATTTTCCCTAACTTGAAAGGCGGCCTTCGGGGGCTGTGCGCCGCGCTGCACCATGTGGCGCGGATGGCGCGCTTGTCAACCACCACCCTAGGGCTTGTCAATGACGCAGGGAAATCACCTTAATTCAAGCGCGAGATGAGCCCCCCCGGATGGCGCTGAATCTGCCCGTCCAATTCCAACGCCACCAGCGCAGGGCCAATCTGCGCCCCCGCAATACCCACATCGCGCAGAAGCTGGTCTTCGGCCACAGGGCTGGGGCCAAGGCGCGACAGGATCTGTTGATGCAGCGCATGTGCCTCGCGCAGCGGGCGCGGGGCAGGTGCTACGGGCGCACCTGCATCGGGCTTAAGCGCAGGTTTGGGCGCAGCCATTGCCAGCGCTGGCAGCCCCAACGCCTCGATCACATCCGCGCTGGATCGCACCAATGTCGCCCCATCGCGGATCAGCATATTGCACCCCGCCGCCCGCGCATCAAACGGATGGCCAGGCACGGCCAGCACATCGCGCCCCAAATCTGCCGCATCTCGCGCCGTGATAAGACTGCCCGATTTCGCCGCCGCCTCTACCACCACCACCGCCCGCGCCAGCCCCGCCACTATGCGGTTACGCTGCGGAAAATGCCGCGCCTGCGGTTGCAACCCGAACGGGTGTTCAGACAGGCGCAGCCCCTGCGCGCCAATCCCCTCGGTCAGGTTTGCATTCTCTT
>JAIXVS010000186.1 GCA_027482795.1 Rhodobacter sp. | reverse complement strand
GGCCTTGCGTTCGCCCAGATCGCCCTCGGCCAGACCCAGATCATCATAGGCCTCTTTCGGGCAACGCCCCTTGTCTTGCAGATAGTGGCGATACCAGAACACCGGAATGATGAACGAGGCCATGATCAGCCCCGACCACAGCGCATTTTCATAGCCCCAAACTTTGGCACCCGCGCCAAGGAAAAGCGCGTTAACGAAGGCCAGAACGGTGTTGATGCCGATCAGCACCGTCGGTGCTTTCCATGGGCGTTCAATATGCGCCGAATCGATTCGGTGAATCCAGCCCGCGTTCAAGTTCAGGAAGTTGAACAAGATGTAGCCCACGTTCGAGATGGCCAGAACATAGAAGAAGCCAGTCACGTCCGAGGCCAGCGCCAAGATGAACACGTTAAAGGCAAAGTCGGTCCACATCGCCTTAGACGGAACACCCTTGTCGTTCACGGTGGACAGATACTTGGGCAACCAGCCATCTTTCGACCCCTGATACAGCGTGCGCGAGGAGCCTGCGAGTGCGGTCATAATGGCCATGAACAGGGCCATGATCATCAAGATCACAAAGATCTGGGTGATCACTGGCCCGCCGCCGATCATATTGCCCATCGCTTCGCCCACGCCTGTGCCGTCAACGATGCCAGCGGCAAGCATACCCTCTTGGCCCAAGACACCTTGGAACGAGAAGGGGATCAGAAAGAAGAACAGCGCGCACAACAGGCCCGAGTAGAAGATAGCGCGGAACGTGTCACGCTTGGGGTCTTTCAGTTCGGCCGTATAGCAAACAGCGGTTTCAAAGCCGTAGGTCGACCAAGCTGCGATATACAGACCGCCCAAGAACAGCGTCCAGCCGCCAATGTTCCATTCGCCGTCCACGCCCGAATAGGCGGCAGTGGGGGGCAAGAGGTTGGTGACATTCATGGTGTCGATCGCGCCTGTGAAGATTGGCACAAGGCCAACCAACAGCAAGGGTACCAGAACGATGATCCCTAGCCATTTCTGCGCATTAGCTGTCGAGGCGATGCCGCGGTGCTGAATGGTCATAATCACCAGCATCAGCGCAACGCCGATCAGGAAGGTCGAGTTGAAATGCAGTGTGCCAAGGCCCGGAACGTTCAAAGCAAAGGCTTCGAATGCGCGGAACCATGGGGTCATTGCGGTTACACCATCGGCGGCGGCAACGGCCTTGATTGCGTCATCAACGCTGATGCCCGCGTTGGCGGCCATATAATCCATCACCGACTGGGTTTCAGCGGTGTAACTTGCGATATTCGCCGCGACCCATTCGACCACCTGCTGGCTTTCGGCCAAGGGAATCGGGAAAAGCGCGTTCAGAATATACCCCGCCGCAATGGCGCAGCCCAAAGACAACACGGGCGACCATGCAAACCAGTTGCACCACACCGAAAGCGGCGCAATCAGTTTGGAATAGCGTAGCCAAGCGGTTGCGCCATAAACGCTTGTCCCGCCCGATTTGTTACCGAACATCCCTGCCATTTCGGCATAGGTAAAGCTTTGCAAAAACCCCATCACCATCGAAATCATCCAGACCGCGAAGGCCAGCTTGCCCGTTGTTCCCGCGATCCCACCAATTGAGAACAGCACCAAAGGCGGCACACCCGCCGCAACCCAAAATGCACCCTTCCAATCTAGCGCTCGAACCATCTGGCCCGATCCAGCATTGTCTGTCATGTCCCTTTTCTCCTGTTGAACCCGGCGAATGATGGGCGCCGATTGCCGCCCCCTTCGCACGTTGATTTTCAAGCCACCCACCTGCCTTGCGTCTGGCTGGCTGGGCCTTGTCCCCCTTGTTCCCACACATCGGCGTAACGCCATTTGACCTGCGACGCGATGCCACATTGAAAGCACGAGGAAGCTGCCAAGGCGAGAAAAATTTTGTCATTTAAGGAAAAAATGTTTCCTTAGAGTCAGTCAGGCTGCCATGTCATGGGCCTAGCTGCCTGATTTTTAAACAAAACGGCCCCCGACGCTTGCGCCAAGGGCCGTTTAAATTCTGCACGCCGATTAGTTTTGCAGATAGCTGTCCATCGAATCTTCCAGCGCCTTTTCCCACGGCGTGTGGTGCACTGGGGCCATGGTGCCCGTGATGACCGATTTGTAGGCATTGTCACGGAACGACATGATTCCCTTTTTCTTATGTTCTTTCCATTCGAAAAAGGCCTCGCAGGCCCCGTCTACGTCAAAGGACGGATAGTCGGTTTCTGCGATCAACTCCTTAATGTAGTCGCCTTGATAGTGGATCGCGTCATGGGCGTCTTGGCCCGCATCTTCGCCCGCTACGCGGTCTACCACGTCTTGTTGCAGCACAGCTTTATCCGACGGAATTTCAATGCGCCCCATGATCACATCGCGCACCCACCACGCTTGGGCATCGAACATGTTAAAGGTAAACCATTGATCCTGCATCCCGATGTAAAACAGTTTGGGGTTATGCACCCATGCGACGCCTTTGTACAAATCTGCCGTAGCCAGTCGGTTTGCGGTTTTTAGGCGCAGATCATCAGGCAGATAGGGGAAGTGGTGCTTGTATCCTGTGCACAGGATCACTGCGTCGATCTTCTTTGACGTGCCGTCTTTGAAATAGGCGGTGTCCTCGTCCATCCGTTCAAGTGCGGGGACTTCTTGCCAGTTGTCGGGCCAGTCATAGCCCAAGGGCGCGTTGCGATAGGCCACGGTGATAGACTTGGCCCCATATTTCCAGCACTGGCTGCCGACATCTTCGGCAGAATAGGAAGACCCCAGCAGCAGCAGGTCTTTGCCCGTAAATTCGCGCGCGTCGCGGAAATCATGGGCGTGCATCACGCGGCCATGGAATTTATCAAAGCCTGGGTATTCTGGCACGCTGGGCGTACTGAAATGGCCCGACGCCACGATGACGTGGTCAAACTCTTCGTCATACATGGTGTCTTTTTTCAGATCATGCACGGTGACGGTGAAATTGCCCTTATCCGTGTTATAGCGCACCATTCGAATGGTAGATGAAAAGCGAATCCAATCGCGCACCCCAGCCTTTTTCACGCGGCCTTCGATATAGTCGAACAGCACGGCACGCGGCGGATAGCTGGCGATTTGCTTGCCGAAATGTTCTTCAAACGAATAGTCGGCAAATTCCAGCCCCTCTTTTGGGCCGTTCGACCACAGATAGCGATACATCGAACCGTGAACAGGCTCGCCATGTTCATCGAGGCCCGTGCGCCATGTATAGTTCCACAGGCCGCCCCAGTTGGACTGCTTTTCAAAGCAAACCACCTCGGGAATTTCGGCCCCTTTGGCCTGCGCGGATTGGAACGCACGCAGTTGCGCAAGCCCTGACGGCCCCGCACCAATGACGGCTACTTTTTTCTTCATGGACACCTCCAGCTGTTCTGTTCTGGCAGAAAATTTCGCGCGCTGCCTTGGGCGGGATGTTAGAATCCGAGTTGCGCCTGTGTCAAATATTATTCCTGCTGTGAAAAATTGAAACCGCAGCTAAAGCATTGGGCCGCCCGTGTTTTTGGCAATTGCGCGCCGCAAGATTTGGCCAGCGCGGTGCGGCGGTGCCGCCTGCTTCGCTGCGAATTTTCTTGCCCGCGCAAGAATTCCCTCTGATACTGCGT
>JAIXVS010000217.1 GCA_027482795.1 Rhodobacter sp. | reverse complement strand
GACGTTCTTGCTGAGCTCTTCGCCTTCGTACTGCACGGGGTAGAACAGCAGGCCGTTCAATTCTTCGTATACTGGCAGAACCGATTTGCGCGAAACCGATGTCCAGCAGCCAAAGGTCACGGCCACGTTAGACACGGTTAGCAATTCGCGCGCTTTTTCGGCGAACAGGGGCCAGTCAGATGCGGGGTCAACAACCACGGCTTCCAGCTGCTTGCCCAGAAGGCCGCCTTTTTTGTTCTGCTCGTCGATCATCATAAGAACAGTGTCTTTCAGCGTGGTTTCCGAAATGGCCATCGTGCCCGAAAGCGAATGCAGAACGCCGACTTTGATGGTGTCTTGCGCAACAGCGGCGCTGGTCAAGCTTAGGCCAAGGCCAGCCCCCAGCATTAAGGATTTAAATGTCTTCATTCCCTGTCCTTTCATTATTGCGTCCGCTTGGGAGGATGCGGCGCGCTGAAGTTTGACAAAAGACGCCCCTAAACAGCGCCCTGATTGAAAGGCGTGTGCCCTTCCGCTAGTCAGACCATCACCCTTGCTGCGGCGCGGCAACAAATGTCGTATCTGCCAGATCAGGAATGTTGCACATGCAGCATAACTGCCCGAAAAGCGGGCAGTTGCGGCGCAATTTTAGGCAAAATTGATGCGATTTAGGGTGAATCTGGGCCGAATCGGGCGCATAGGCCAATTTCTGCTGAAAAAATGACATTGCGCCGAGGCTAGTTTATATTCATATAGCTGCATAAGTATTGATATGAGTCATTACAGTAAGGTGCCGAAGCGGGGTATCCAGATGGCGATGGTTTCCAGACATCCGCCGCCGCACCGCTGAACCCGCAACACGCAAGGATGGATCATGACCGCAGCATTTGCCCCCCTACCGCAAGCCGTTGATTTGCAGGTCAAGCCTGACGTAACCGCCTTTTTCGACGAACCCACCAACACGGTGACCTACATTGTGCGCGACCCAGCCAGCACCGCCTGCGCTGTGATCGATAGCGTGATGGATTTTGACTATGCCGCGGGGCGGATCAGCTATGCTTCGGCAGATGCGGTGATTGCGTATATTCAGGCAAATGGCCTGACGTTGGAATGGCTGATTGAAACCCATGTTCATGCCGACCACCTGTCTGGCGCGCCTTATATTCAGGGCAAACTGGGCGGGCAGATTGGCATTGGCGAAAATATCACGATGGTGCAGGACACCTTTGGCAAAGTGTTTAACGAGGGCACCGAATTTCAGCGCGACGGCAGCCAGTTTGACCGATTGTTCAAGGATGGTGACACATATCTGATTGGCGGCATGACGGTTTTTGTCATGCATACGCCTGGCCATACGCCTGCCTGCATGACGCATGTGGCGGGGGATGCGGCCTTTGTTGGGGATACGCTGTTTATGCCCGATGGCGGGTCGGCGCGGGCGGATTTTCCGGGCGGCGATGCGCGCACGCTGTACCGATCAATCCAGCGGGTGCTGTCGATGCCCACTGAGATGCGCCTGTTTATGTGCCATGATTACGGCCCAAATGGCCGCGAAATTCGCTGGGAAACCACGGTGAGCGAGCAGCGCGCCCATAACATTCATGTGCGCGATGGGATCAGCGAAGATCAGTTCGTGGCCACCCGCGAGGCGCGCGATGCCACGCTGGCCATGCCAAAGCTGATTATTCCCAGTTTGCAGGTAAACATGCGGGCGGGCGAATTGCCCGAACCTGATGACAGCGGCAAACGTTTCCTAAAGGTGCCGATCAACGGGCTGTAGGGCGCGCTTTGGGTGCGTGGCGGGGCACGCATCCAAAGGCAAAGGCGGGATCAATCGCTTTCGGTAAACACCTCGGCCCGTTTTTTGCCGACCGATGGCATCAGCACAACCACCAACACAATCACTGTCAGCGCCAATAAGGTTGCGCTGATGGGGCGGGTTAGGAACACAGTGGGGTCGCCCCGCCCCAAGATCATGGCGCGGCGCAGGTTTTCTTCCAGCAGGGGGCCAAGGACAAAACCCAGCAGCAAGGGTGCAGGTTCGCACCGCAGCTTGAGCAAGATATAGCCCAGCAGGCCAAAGCCAGCGACGGCGTACAGATCGTAAACGTTGGAATTGACCGAATAGACGCCAATAGAACAAAACGCCATGATGATGGGAAACAGCAGGTGGTAGGGCACCTTTAGCAGTTTGACCCAAACGCCAATCAGCGGCAGGTTCAGCACGATCAGCATCAGGTTGCCAATCCACATACTGGCGATAATGCCCCAAAACAGCGCGGGCTGGTCGGTGGCGACATTGGGGCCAGGAACTATGCCTTGAATAATCATCGCCCCCACCATCAGCGCCATCACGGGGTTGGCGGGGATGCCCAGCGTCAGCAGTGGGATAAAACTGGTTTGCGCGCCTGCATTGTTCGCGCTTTCAGGCCCCGCCACGCCTGCAATTGCGCCTTTGCCAAATTCCTCGGGGTGGTCGGACAGGCGCTTTTCCATTGTATAGGATGCAAACGATGCCAGCACTGCCCCGCCGCCCGGCAAAATGCCAAAGGCAGACCCCAGCGCGGTGCCGCGCAGCATGGGCGCAACCATGGCCTTTAGGTCTGCCTTAGATGGAAACAGACTGCCCAGTTTTGCGCCCAAAATGGTGCGGTCTTGCTCGCCCTCTAAGTTGCGCAGAATCTCGGCAATGCCGAACAGGCCCACGGCCAGCGCGACAAAGCTAAGACCATCGGCAAAGGCGGTGATGCCAAAGGTAAAGCGCGGCGTGCCTGTGTAAATATCGGTGCCCACCACGCCCAGCAGCAGGCCCAAAACCACCATGGCCAGCGCCTTAAGGATTGACCCATGCGCCAGCGCAATCGCCGAAACAAGGCCCAGCAGCATCAGGGCGAAATATTCAGCCGCGCCGAATTTCAGGGCAATTACAGTTAAGGGTGGCGCAAAGACCGCAACCAAAACCGTGGCCACAGTGCCCGCAAAGAACGAGCCCAGCGCGGCAACTGCCAGCGCGGTGCCTGCCTTGCCCTGACGGGCCAATTGATAGCCGTCAATCGCCGTCACGGCAGACGAGGATTCGCCCGGCATGTTGATTAAAATCGCCGTGGTAGATCCGCCATATTGCGCGCCATAGTAAATGCCCGCCAGCATGATCAGCGAGGAGACGGGTTCCAACTGAAACGTGATGGGCAGCAACATGGCGATGGTGGCGGTGGCGCCAATGCCCGGCAACACGCCAATCAGCGTGCCCAAAATCACGCCAATCAGGCAAAACAGCAGGTTTTCGGGGCTGGCGGCAGTGGCAAAGCCAAGTGCAAGGTTTGAAAAAAGATCCATCGCTTATACCCCCACAACCGAAAGCCATGGGCCAAAGCGGCGGAAGGGCAGGCCAAGGGCAACGGAAAACACCAATGTGCAGAACAAAGTGACGGCCACCGCCAGCAAAACCGCCTGCAATGGGCGCAGCTTTAGCCCCGCAAAGGCAGCCAAAAGCGTTGTCAGAAAAATTGACGGCACAAAGCCAAGGCCGCGCACAGTTAGGCCAAAGAACACGGGCGCGCCAAGAATGAACACCATTCCGCGCCACGCATAGGGTTCGACCGCGATATGCATTTGGCGAAACGAATTAAAACAAATGGCCCCGCCTAGCAGCACCAGCAGCACCGACAGCAGCATTGGAAAATACCCCGGCCCCATGCGCAAGGTGCTGCCCATATCAAGGCCCAAGGATGTTAGGCCAAAAACCGCCCCAATGATAACAAACACAAGTCCGGCGGCTAAATCCGCCCGATTGATCGACCCCATGTGATCGCCCCCCAAAAATAGAAAAACGCCCCAGCCGCATGGCTGGGGCGCGATCACCGATTAGTCGGCGTAAACGCCCGCCGTTTCGATGATGGGCTGCCAACGGGTAATTTCGCCCTCTAGCTTGGCCTTCAGCGCGGCAGGGGTGCCTTGATCGGCGGCAACAGGCTGCGTGCCCAATTCGCCAAACTTGGCCGCAATGTCGGGGTCTGCCAAAGCCTTTTGCAGCGATGCCGACAGCCGATCCGTAGCCTCGGCTGGGGTGCCTTTGGGGGCGTAAAGGCCGTGCCAGATGCCTACCTCCATCGTGGGCAGGCCAGCCTCGGCCACGGTTTGCAGATCTGGGAAAATGTCCAGACGTGCAGGCGCGGTGGTGGCATAGGCCTTGATCGTGCCGCCTTTGATTTGTTCGGCAGTGTTGGTGGTTTGATCGCACATCAGGTCAATCTGCCCGCCCAACAGTTCTGTCATCGCAGGGCCAGTGCCTTTGTAAGGCACAGTCACAATCGGCGCTTCGACTGCCTGCATAAACAGCATCCCGCACAGGTGCGAGGCCGAACCAATACCCGCATTCGCCATCGTCGTGGTTTCGGCATTGTCCTTCAGATAGGTCAGCAGGCCCGCCATATCGGTCGGTTCAAAATCTTGCCGCGCAACCAGTGTCATCGGCACTTCGGTCACAAGGCCCACATATTCAAACGCGTCCAGCGGTTTGTAGGCCAAATTACGATAGAGCGTGGCCGAAGTCGCCATGCCGATGTGATGCAAAAGAATGGTGTAACCATCAGCCTCGGCCTCGGCCACTTGGCCCGCGCCAAGGGTGCCACCCGCGCCGCCGACGTTTTCAACGATGATCTGCTGGCCCAAATCTGCCGACATTTTTTCGGCGATCAGGCGGCCCACAGTGTCGGTTGGCCCGCCTGCCGCAAAGGGCACGATCATGGTGATTTGGCGGTCAGGAAAGCCTTGGGCCAGCGCGCTGGTGCCCATCAAAGCGGCGGTTGCCGCGATTGCGGCGAATTTGAAATGCAGTGCCATGTGTTCCTCCCAGAAATGGCGATGATGCCGCGCGCCCCTCCAGACGCTGCGGATGGCCGATGTTTGGGCGCTGGCGGCGCTATCGCAAAAGTATTCTTAGGGTTTTTAAGCCTAAACGGGCGGCGAAGGCAGGCAGATGGGTGGAAACGGGGACATTTGGGCAAAAGATTGGGTGGATTTCCACCCAATTCGGCGCCTAAGGGTCGGGCAGATCACCCTCTGCGGCGCGTGCCAGCCCGTGTTTTTGCATTTTTTCGTAAAGTGTCTTGCGCGAAATACCCAAAGATTCGTAGACACGGCGCAAGTGCCCGTCATGGGCGGCGATTGCACCCGCGATGACAGACCTCTCGAAACTGGCGACGCGCTGGGCCAGATGCGGCCCATCTTCGGGCAGGGCGTTTGTCATCCAATCTAGCCCAAGCACATAGCGTTCGGCGGCATTGCGCAGCTGGCGCACATTGCCGGGCCAATCACGCGCGGCAAGGTCGGCCAAAAGCTCGGGCGGTGGAATGCGGTCTGGCACGGAGTGGCGCGCGCCTGCCTCACGCGCCAGTTGCAAGAACAACAGCGGAATATCTTCGCGCCGCGCAGCCAATGGCGGGATCTGCAAAGTGACAACATTTAGCCGCCAGAACAAATCTTCGCGAAATCGGCCCTGCGCCACATCCTGCGCCAGATCGTTGGTCGAGGTTGCGATAAACCGAATATCCAAGGCGATCACTTCGTTTGAACCAAGCCTTGTGATCACCCGATCTTGCAACACGCGCAGCAGTTTGGCCTGCGCCTCTGGCGGCATTTGGCCCACTTCGTCCAGCAAAACGGTGCCGCCGCGCGCATGTTCAAAGCGCCCAAAGCGCGCGCGCATTGCGCCCGCAAAGGCCCCTGCCTCGTGGCCGAATAATTCCGATTCAATCATGCCCGCAGGCAGGCCCGCGCAGTTTATGGCCACAAAGGGCTTGGCCGCCCGCGCAGATACATCATGCAGCGCGCGCGCAACCACTTCTTTGCCAGCGCCCGTTGGCCCGATAATCAGAGCATCCGTATCGGACGCCCCGATCGTGCGCAGTTGATGGCGCAGGGCGATTATCGCGGCAGACCGCCCCGCAAGACGCGTTTCTAGATCATCATCCTTACCCGCCGCCGCGCGCAGGCGGCGATTGTCCAAAACCAAAGCGCGGTGATCGAGCGCGCGGCGCAAGACCAGCGCCAAGCCCTGCGGCGAAAATGGCTTTTCAATAAAATCATAAGCCCCGCGCCGCATCGCCTCGACGGCAAGCTGCACGTCGGCATGGCCTGTAATCAGGATGACGGGCAAATCTGCATCCACCTCGCGGCAGTGGTGCAGTAGGGTCATGCCATCCATCTGCGGCATTCGAATATCACTTAGGATCACGCCATTCAGGCGCGGGCCAGCCAAATTCAGCACATCTTCCGCCGCCTCAAAGCAGCGCACGGTAAAGCCTGCAAGTTCCAAGGATTGCTGGGTAGAGCTGCGCATCATTGCGTCATCATCCACCAGAAAAACTGTGCCTTGCATCATTGCGCCGCCTTTTGCGCCACAGGGGCCGCTGCAAAATCTAACGTAAACACCGCCCCGCCCTTTGGCGCTGTGCTAACCCGCAGATCACCGCCAAAATCCTTCATGATGTTATAGGAAATAGACAGGCCCAGCCCAAGGCCCGACCCCACCTCTTTGGTGGTGAAAAACGGATCGAAAATACGGTCGGCAATCGCGCTTGGCACGCCCTTGCCATTATCTTGCACCTTCAGCTGCACGCGCCCCTTGGCCGATTTGGCCGCAACAATAATCTGCGGCTTGGCCATACCATCCACAGCATCCGCCGCGTTAGACAGCAAATTTACCAACACTTGCTGCAAGCGCACAGGGCCCGCAAGGATAGCTGGCAGCGCGGTGGGCGCATCAATGTGCAGATCAATCGTGGTCAGCCTTTGGCCCAGCAATTCAACGGCTTCGGCAATGGCGGTGGGCAAATCCACCGCCTTTAACTCGCCGCCAGGTTTGCGGGCCACATTGCGCAAATGGCGGGCGATTGTGGCCATACGGTCGATCAGCGATAGAATTTGCCCGATATTTTCACGCGCGCGCGGATAATCGCCGCGGGATATAAGAATATCCGCGCTATCGGCAAAATTGCGGGCGGCGGCCAGAGGTTGGTTGATTTCGTGGCTAAGAGCGGCCGACATTTGCCCTAATGCTGCCAGCTTGCCCGCCTGCACCAAATCTTTTTGCGTGCGGCGCAGTTCGGCCTCGGTCGCGCGGCGTTCGGCGACTTCGGCCTGTATTTGCTGATAGGCGCGCGCCAAATCGGCAGTGCGCACCGAAACGCGCTGTTCCAGATCAACTTTCGCTTGTTCTTGCAGGTCAAAACGCTCGGCCAATCGCGCGCGCCTTTGCCAAATGACCAAACCCAGCGCCATCAGAACACCAGTGCCCATAACCCCCGCAAACGCAGCAAACCGCGCCTGCCCATACATCGGATTGGCGTCTTGCAGCACATGCACTGTCCAGCCAACGCGCGGCAAAAGCTGCCGCGCGGTAACGAAGCTAACCGATCTGCCCGCGTCATCTGCAAAAGAGAACAAACGTACCCTGCCCATGGTGGTGCGATTATGCGGCAACGGGCTTGGCACAAGGTCGGCATAGCGGCGCGAGGCGATCACTTGGGCCAAACGCGCGCCTTCCAGCGGCAAAAGCCCGCGATACAGCCAAGCGGGCTGCGAGGACAAAAACACAATCCCTTCGGGATCGGTGACGATGAT
>JAIXVS010000236.1 GCA_027482795.1 Rhodobacter sp. | reverse complement strand
TATTTGGACATCTGCCGCGAGGTGAAGGACACATTCGGCGCGCCGACCTATGCCTATCAGGTATCGGGCGAATATGCGATGATTGCAGGCGCTGCCGAACGCGGTTGGATCAATGGCGAGGCGGCGATGATGGAAAGCCTTTTGTGTTTTAAACGCGCAGGTTGCGATGGGATTTTAACCTATTTCGCCCCTGCTGCGGCGCGGATATTGGGCGGCAAATAGGCAAAGCTTTGCGCGCGGCGCGCGGCGGGCATGACATAGCAGTGCTGATCGGCTATGGTGATCAGGGCGGGCCGCAGAGCCTGCAAACAAAGGAGGCAGCTATGGCAGTTACACTTTCTGGGGGTATTCTTTCGCGGCGCGCATTTGTCGCCAGCAGCTTAGCGGTTTTGGCAGGCTGCGGCGCAAGCGTGGACAGCAACGGCGTGGGCGGGCAAGGGGCAGCGCAAATCGATGCGCGGGTTAAGGCCACGCGCGATTATTTGGCCAGCAATTTCCCCGGCACGGTAGATTTGGAAAGCCGCGCGGCGGGCGTTTTGATTATGCCACTGGTCACAGAAGCGGGCTTTGGCCTTGGCGGCGGCTATGGGCGCGGCGCGCTGCTGATCAAAGGGGTGACGGTGGATTATTACGCCGCCGCCAAGGCCAGCTTTGGGCTGCAAATTGGCGCACAGCAATATGGCCATGCGCTGTATTTCATGAACGATGCGGCGCTGGCGCGGTTTCGCCAAGGCTCTGGCTGGGCGGCAGGTGCCGATTTGCGCTATGCCACGCCAAAAGAAGGGGCCGCCGTGGGGCGCGATACCACCGAAATCGGCGCACCTGTTGAGGCATTTGTATTTGCCCAGCAGGGGCTGATTGCGGGCGCAACCCTGTCTGGTTTGAAATACACCCGCATCATACCTTAATCCCTTAGGCGGCGGATCAGGGATGATGTATCGCCCCGCCCGCCGCCCATCAGCTGCACATCTTTGTAGAACTGATCGACCAAGGCGGTCACAGGCAGGCGCGCGCCAATTTTATCGGCAGTGGCCAAACAAATCCCAAGATCTTTGCGCATCCAATCCACCGCAAAGCCAAAATCATAGCGGTCTTCCAGCATGGTTTTGTGGCGATTGGCCATTTGCCAAGACCCTGCCGCGCCTTGGGAAATCACCTCGACCACGGCTGCGCCATCAAGGCCCGCTTTCATGCCAAAGGCCAGCGCCTCGGACAGGCCCTGCATCAGCCCTGCAATGCAAATTTGGTTCATCATTTTGGCCAGTTGCCCCGCGCCAGAGGGGCCCAAATGGCGGCAAATGCGCGCATAGGCGGCCATAATGGGTTCGGCGCGCGCATAATCGCCCGCATCGCCGCCGCACATGATGGACACCTGTCCATTTTGCGCGCCCGCCTGCCCGCCCGATACAGGCGCATCGACAAAGCCAATGCCAGCCGCGCGCGCAATTTCGGCCAATTCGCGCGTTACGGTATCGGACACGGTGGTGTGATCGATAAACACTGCGCCCGCGCTCATCCCTGCAAATGCACCCTTTGGCCCAAGGCAAACCTCGCGCAGATCATCGTCATTGCCCACGCAGGCCAGCACAAAATCTGCGCCCTGCGCCGCCTGCGCGGGGCTGTCTGCCATAGCGCCGCCGTGGGCTGCAACCCAATCCTGCGCCTTGTGTGCGCTGCGGTTATACACGGCCACCTGATGGCCCTTGGCCGCCAAATGCCCTGCCATCGGCCCGCCCATCACGCCTAGGCCCAAAAACGCCAGTTTTGCCATGCCCGCCCCACCCTTTATTGCCCATCGCTTGGTTATCCTTTAGAACGCCGCCACGCGCCCGCGTCAAGGATTGCACAGAAAGACCCCCCGATGATTTTCGCCCTGCGTTGGCTGTTACGCTTGATTTTTGTCGCTATGGTTCTTGGCGCAATGGGGACGGCGCTTGCGGTGTACATCCTTGGCCGTTCGATCCCAGATTATGAGGAAGATTTCACTGTAGCGGGCATCAGCGCGCCTATTGAGATTTTGCGCGACAGCCATGCCATTCCGCGCATTTCAGGTGCGACCGAGGCAGATATTTTCTACGCCCTTGGCTTTGCCCATGCGCAAGATCGGCTGTGGCAGATGACAATGCTGCGCCGCACTGCCCAAGGACGTTTGTCCGAGATTTTTGGCACCCGCACCGTGCGCATTGACGAGGTGCTTCGCCGCCTTGATCTGTATGGCGCAGCGGTAGATTCGGTTGCCGCGCAAGATGCCCCCACCCGCAGCGCGCTTGAGGCCTATGCCAAGGGTGTGAATGCGTGGATCGAACAGGTGAATTTGGGCGCTCGCGGGCGCGGCGCGCCCGAGATGTTTTTGTTTCCAACCGCCATCGCGGCATGGTCGCCCGCCGATTCGATTGCTGTTATCAAACTAATGGCGCTGCAACTGTCGGGCCAGATTGATACCGAGGTAACGCGCGCAAAACTGTCTGCCCTGCTGCCAGCCCCGCGTTTGAAAGACATTCTGCCCGATGATCCGACCAAGGCCACGGGCGGCTTGCCCGATTTCGCATCGCTGATGGGCGCGCCCATGCCCGCGCCAACCCAAACGGCAAGCCTTTATGATCTGCCCCTAGCCCCCTTTGCACGGCGGGATTTTGCAGGGGCGTCAAACGCTTGGGCGGCCGAGGCGAGCATTGCAGCGGCGGGCGGCAGCCTTTTGGCCAATGATCCGCATTTGGGGCTGACCGCGCCGTCCATTTGGTATTTGGCGCAGTTGAACCTGCCCACAGGGGCGATCATTGGGGCCACGATCCCGGGTATGCCATTGATGCTGCTGGGGCGGTCTGATGCGCTGGGCTGGGGCCTAACCTCGGCCTATGTGGATGATTTGGATGTGGTGATTGAAAAGGTCAACGCCGCCAATCCTGACGAATATATGCGCGGCGGGGTAGCAAAGCCCTTTATCACCAGCCAAACCTTGCTGAATGTCAAAGACCAGCCGACCATAACCCTAACCCTGCGGTCTACCGATGCAGGGCCAGTTCTGCCGCCCGATGCCTTTGATCTGGGCACCATCACCCCGCCTGGCCATGTGGCCGCCGTGCAATGGACGGCGCTGTCACGGCAAGACACTTCGATGTCGGCGGCCATGGGATTGATGCGCGCGCAAAGCATTGCGCAGGCGGTCACGGCAGGCAGCCGTTTTATCGCCCCCGCCCAAAACCTGTTTTTGGCTGACCGTACCTCGGTCGCCATGCAGGTGATTGGGGCCATTCCGCGCCGCGACGTGGCCCATCAAACCCAAGGCCGTATGCCAGCGCCCGGTTGGGAAGGCGCGAATATCTGGACGGGCATAATGCCCTACACCGATAACCCGCAGTACGGCAGCGCCCCCTTGGGTAGCCCCATTTATGGAAATACATCGCAAAAGCTGGTGATCAACACCAATAACAAAACCGCAGATCGCCCCTTTCCCAACCATGTCAGCTTTGACTGGGGCGACACACAGCGCATCCAGCGCGCGCTGTCGCTGCTGGGCGCGCGCGAGGTGCACACCCGCGAAAGCTTTATCGAAGCGCAGCTTGATACAGTTTCGCCCACGGCGCGCGCGCTTCTGCCGCTGATTGGGGCCGATTTGTGGTTTACGGGCGAGCCATCGCCCGAAGGCACACCAGATAACATGCGCGAGCAGGCGCTAAAGCTGCTGGCCAATTGGAATGGCGAGATGAACGAACATCTGCCCGAACCGTTGATTGCCGAAGGCTGGCTGCGCGCCTTGCAAACGCGCATTGCGCAAGACGAGCTTGGCCCGATGATGGATTTGTTCACCCATCCCGATGCGGTGTTTTTGGAACGCGTGTATCGCAACACCGAAGGCGCTTCGGTGTGGTGCGATGTTATTCAATCCAAAGCCGTGGAAACCTGCCAAGACATGGCAAAGCTGGCGCTGGATGATGCCTTGCTGGATTTATCACAAACCTATGGGCCTGACATCATCTCGTGGCGCTGGGGCGATGCCCATCAGGCCGCGCATGATCACCAAACACTGGGCGAAGTGCCCGTGCTGGGCGGCCTTGTGAACATCCGCCAATCCACCAGCGGCGGCGACAATACGCTGCAACGCGGGCTCACCAAAGGCACGGGTGAGAACCCTTATTTGAACGTGCATGGCGGCGGCTATCGCGGGGTCTATGACTTTGCCGATCCGAATGCGTCGGTTTTTGTCATTGGCACGGGGCAATCGGGGCACCCTTTGTCATCGCATTATGACGATTTGGCGGGGCTGTGGCGGCGGGGGGAATATCTGCCCATGTCGCTGGACGAAGGCCTTGCGCGGGCGGGCGCGCTGGGCAGCACTATTCTGTCGCCAGCGCCTGCGGTGCCCTAATGGCGGGAAACTGCGCCGAAAAACGCGCAGCATCTATATCGCGCCATAACACACTGATTTCCCAAGCCGTTTCGGTGATGTTCTCTTGCGAAATCAGCCCTGCGCTGTGCAGATAAGCGCGGGCTTGGCCTGCGGTAAAGGGAATGGTCACTTGCTCGATCCGTTTGGCCTGCGCCAATGCCGCGCTGATTTGGGCGCGCAAATCATCCATCCCCGCGCCCGTTAGCGCCGAGACGGGCACGCAGTTTTTGCGCCGCTGGGCGGGATCATTCAGCAAATCGGCTTGGCCCAAGGGCACAAGGTCTAGCTTATTCCACACTTCAATCAGGGGCACATCATTGCGTGTGCCCAGTTTGCCCAGAATATCCTGCACATCGGCAGCCTGTTCGGCGCTGTCTGGGTGCGAGATATCGCGCACATGCAAAATCACGTCGGCCTCCAGAACCTCTTCCAGCGTGGCGCGAAAGGCGGCAACCAAATCGGTGGGCAGATCAGAGATAAACCCCACCGTGTCCGACGCGATAATCTTGCGCCCATCGGGCAGGATCACCGCGCGCATCGTGGGGTCTAGCGTGGCAAACAGCATGTCTTTGGCCATCACATCCGCCCCTGTCAGGCGGTTGAACAGCGTGGATTTGCCCGCATTGGTATAGCCCACAATCGCCACCAGCGGAAACGGCACTTTGCGCCGCGCGGCGCGGTGCAACTCGCGTGTTTTGCGCACTTCCGATAACTGGCGGCGCAGGCGGATCAGATGCAGATCAATCGCGCGGCGATCTGATTCCTTTTGCGTCTCGCCCGGCCCGCCAACAAAGCCAAACCCGCCGCGCTGGCGTTCAAGGTGCGTCCAAGCGCGCACCAGCCGCGTGCGCTGATAGGCCAGTTGCGCCAGTTCCACCTGCAACACCCCTTCGCGGGTGCGGGCGCGGTCGGCGAATACCTCTAGGATCAGGCCCATACGGTCTAATATCTTGACCTTCCACGCCTTTTCCAAATTGCGCTGCTGCACAGGGGTGACTTGCCCGTCAATCAGCACCAAATTGATTTTGTCTTGGGCAATAATCTCGGCCAATTCGGCCACTTTACCCGTGCCGAACAACGTGGCGGGCACGGGCTTTGGCAGGCGCACAATCTGCCCGCCTGCGACGACAATTTTCGGCAAGGCTGCGGCCAGCCCCAACGCCTCGGCATAGGCGTTATCGACCAAGCGGCGGCGGGGGGACGATTTCACATCTGGGCACAGCACATAGGCGCGCTGCGGCTCGGCAGTGGTGGCAATGCCAATCAGGTTGCCAGTGCTGTCAATCCTTTGGGAGATTACTCTTCCCCTTCATATAGGTTGACAGGCCCGCCGGGCATAATGGTGGAAATCGCATGTTTATAAACCAATTGCGATTGCCCATCGCGGCGCAGAAGCAGGCAGAAATTGTCAAACCATGTGATCGCGCCTTGCAGTTTGACCCCATTGATCAGAAAAATCGTCACGGGCTGCTTAGATTTACGCACATGGTTTAAAAAGGCGTCTTGAAGATTTTGTTTGTCGGCGGCCATGGCTATTCCCATTGTTATTGCTTTTCGTCCCTGTAACCCTGCCTACGGGTGCGCCCGAACTGGCAAAAATCACACAAGTTTCTGCCGTGATGAAACCAGTGGCAGATTTTTAAGACTATGGCGCGAAAGGCGGCACGATTCCAGCACAAAATCAGCGCCTTGCGTTGGAAAATGCTGGGCAGATGCGGGCCGCGCGGCAAAAGGCGCGGTTCAGTCTTCT
>JAIXVS010000345.1 GCA_027482795.1 Rhodobacter sp. | reverse complement strand
GCCTGCGCGCCTGATACCCCCCTACCCCCGCACGGCCAAAGCGCCTATAAAAGCGAATGTTCCAGATGACCGAGGCTGTGATGCAAGACGCCCCCCCCAAAGCCCACCTGCCCGATGCGCAAACCGTCACGGCGGTCACGCATTGGACGGATCGCCTTTTTTCGTTCCGCGTCACGCGGCCCAAAACCCTGCGCTTTCGGTCGGGCGAATTTGTGATGATTGGCCTGATGGGCGAGGCTGGCAAACCTTTGCTGCGCGCCTATTCCATCGCCTCACCTGCATGGGACGAGGAGTTGGAGTTTTATTCCATCAAGGTGCCAGATGGCCCGCTGACATCGCGCTTGCAACACATCCAAGTGGGGGACGAGATTATCCTGCGCCCCAAACCCGTGGGCACGCTTGTGCATGACGCGCTGCTGGGCGGCAAACGGCTGTGGCTGCTGGCCACTGGCACAGGCTTTGCCCCCTTTGCCAGCCTGCTGCGCGAACCCGAAACCTATGAGAAATACGAAAGCGTCATCATGATGCACACCTGCCGCGAGGTGGCCGAACTGGAATATGGCCGCCAATTGGTGGGCGCGCTGGCCGATGATCCGCTGATTGGCGAGATGGTCGCAGGCAAGCTGCATTACTACCCCACCACCACGCGCGAGGCGTTCCCCCATATGGGGCGCATCACCGATAACATGACATCGGGCAAGGTCTTTGCCGATCTTGGCCTGCCACAGATGAACCCCGCCGATGACCGCGCGATGGTCTGCGGCAGTTTGGCCTTTAACGTCGATGTAAAGGCCGTGCTCGAGGGTTTCGGCCTGCGCGAAGGGGCCAATTCAGACCCCAAAGAATTTGTGGTGGAAAAGGCGTTCGTGGGCGATGGCATTTAGCGCAAGCCTGCGCGCAAAATGAAAAGGCCGCGCAAAGCTGCGCGGCCTTTTGCATGTGTTGGGCAAGGATTACAGGCCCAAAGCGGTCTTTACGGCGGTAATTGCGCCAGCCACCAAGGCAGGGTTGGTTGCAGCAGCGGTCACGCCAGCCTTCAACGTCGTCTTGGTCATATCGTCCAAAGGTGAGGCGTCGATCAGCGCGGTTACTTTGGCTGCGTCAAATGCGGCAGGGTCCAGCACTGCGGCAGCTTCGGCTTTCATCGCTTCTAGTGCGGCGGCAGCAGCGGCAGCCTCTTCTTCTGCCAATTTGGCAGCAGCGGCAGCCTCTTCAGCGGCCTTTGCAGCGGCTTCTTCAGCGGCCTTTGCTTCGGCTTCAGCGGCGGCGGCAGCAGCGGCAGCAGCCTCTTGTGCAGGCTTCATGCTGAACTGATAGTAACCACCACCAGCCAAAACAACCAAGATCAAACCAATAAGGATATTTCTGTTCATTTATCTCTCCTATCGCCGAGGGAGGTTCGGCGCGCTGCCTATTACATATCATTAACCCAATGGAAAGGTCATGGCGCGAAACTGCCACGATTTAGAGCAAATTCCCCCCATGCGCCCGTTTTGCGGTTGAAGATACCCGCAGCATTGCTTATCTTGCCGCCAACCAAAACAACCAAAGGACCACGACCATAGCCCGCAGACCGCACAACGCCCCGCCACAACGAGACACTGGCCCGCGTATCAATGACCGCATCCGCAACCCTGAAATTCGCCTGATCGGCGCAGATGGTGAAAATGTGGGTCTGGTGACACCTGCGGTTGCGATGCAAATGGCCGAAGATGCAGGGCTGGATTTGGTGGAAATCAGCCCCAACGCCGAACCCCCTGTCTGCAAGATTATGGACTTCGGCAAGTTCAAGTTTGAACAGCAAAAGCGCGAGGCCGAAGCGCGGCGCAAGCAAAAAGTCATCGAGATTAAGGAAATCAAGTTCCGTCCAGGCACGGATACACATGATTACGAAGTCAAAATGCGCTCGGTTCTAAAATTTTTGGGCGAAGGCGACAAAGTCAAAATCACCCTGCGCTTTCGTGGCCGCGAAATGGCCCACCAAGATTTGGGCCTTGAACTGCTGAACCGCGTCGCCGCCGATGTGGAAACCGCAGGCAAGATTGAATCGATGCCAAAGCTGGAAGGCCGCCAGATGGTGATGATGATCGGGCCGAAATAAGCCGATTTTCCCATGTGGGCAAAAGGTTGGAAAGGCAGGTGCGAAACACCTGCCTTTTTTATTGGAACCCTAGTCCCAAATACGCCCCATCCACCCTTCTATGTGCGGCAAGCTATCAAAGGCTGTGTCCTTGGATATCAGGGGGAGTGCCATTTCCACGGCCGTAGCCGCCACCATACGATCAAACGGGTCGCGGTGGCCCCAATCCAGCAACCCCGACAGCATTCCCATGCGCCACGTAAAGGGGGCGGGCAGCAGCCCTTGCGCCCTTGCGCACCTTTAATGCGATTTCTTGCAAAGCACAGGGTGGCACAAAAACAGCTGCGCTGCGTTCCATATGGCCACGGGCCACAGGTGCAATTCGATCAGGATCGACCAAAGACCATGCCAAGACATGCGTATCGATCAGAACTCCGCCTATACGCTCCATGCCGCCAAATCTTCTTCGGACAAAGGCTGATCAAAATCTGGCAGGCTATCGGCAGCAATTTTGCCGCGTAGGGCACCAAGGCGCAGCTTGCGCGCTTGCGCAGGCACAAGCCGCACAACAGGCTGGCCCGCCCGCGCGATAATCACCTCTTCGCCCCGCTCTGCTGCGGCGATGAGTTCGGACAACCGCGCTTTGGCATCGGCAACATTCATTTGCATGGCACGCCTCCAGTTGGTCCATGCATTAGACCATTCCATCCCCTTTGTATAGCTTACTCCAGACGGCGCAGCCGCATCGCCTTCCGCGCCAGCGCTTACTCGCCCCTTTGCGACATATTTTGTCGCGGGCAGTCATGCCGCCCGCCCGCGCTGGCGGCAGTCTGGCGAAAATTTTCGTAAGGATTCCCAAAATGAAAACTCATGCCCGCGTGGTGGTGATTGGCGGCGGTGTCGTTGGCTGTTCGGTTTTGTACCATCTGACCAAACTTGGCTGGTCAGATGTCATGCTGATCGAGCGTTCTGAACTAACGTCGGGCAGCACATGGCACGCGGCGGGCGGGTTTCACACGCTGAACGGCGATACCAATATGGCCGCGCTGCAAGGCTATACCATCCGCCTGTATAAAGAATTGGAAGCTATCACAGGCATGTCCTGCGGGCTGCATCATGTGGGCGGGATTACCCTTGCCGATAACGAGGCCCGCTTTGAACAGCTAAAGGCCGAACGCGCCAAGCACCGCTATATGGGGCTGGAT
>JAIXVS010000356.1 GCA_027482795.1 Rhodobacter sp. | reverse complement strand
GGGTGACGTTCTGGACGATGGTGGCCCCAACCTCTGGCATTTTGCTGGATATGGTGGATCGGCACCGCGACGCCTCGGCCTTTGGGCGGGCGGCGACGCTGGCATGGACGTATAGCCAAGTACAACTGCGCCATCATAGCGTTACCCCCGTTGATTCGACGGATTTTCAACGGCTTGCGGGGATGCTGATCCGCAATGATAGCCGTCTGCGGGCAAGCCCTGCACGGATTATCGCGGGGGATGGCCCACAATCGCGGCTGTGGGCCTTGGGAATTTCGGGCGATTTGCCGATTGTGCTGTTCATCATCACTGACGCCGAAGATATCGCACGCCTGCGCGAAGTGCTTGCGGCGCAAGATTTTTGGCGGATGCGGCAACTGGCAGTCGATCTGGTGATCTTGAACGATCGCGCCACGTCTTACGTACAAGATTTGCAGTCTGCTATTGAGACGGCAGTCCGTTCGGCACAGGCGCGGCCAAGGTCGTCGCGGCAGATGGGGGCGCAAACGGGGGCGCAAGGCGCGGTGCACACCCTTCGCAGCGATCTGATGCCCCCTGATGCGCGGGCGATGTTGGTTGCGGCGGCGGATGTGATCCTGAACGCCAGTCGCGGCAGTATCGGCAACCAGTTGGATGTGCTGCCGATTGCGGTTCCAGTAATGCTTGGGCCCAGCGCCCCGCCCCGCCCAGTGGAAAAGCAGGTGCAACAGGCGGCTGCCGCGCTGCCGCCGCTTGAATTCTTTAATGGTCTTGGGGGCTTTGCGGGCGATGGCCGCGAATATGTCACCTTACTGCAAAATGGTGAAACCACACCCGCGCCGTGGAACAACGTTATTGCCAACCCTACCTTTGGTTTCGGCGTATCTGCGGACGGATCGGGCGCGGTTTGGTCGGAAAACAGCCGCGAAAATCAGCTAACCCCGTGGTCGAATGATCCCGTCACCGACCCTGCGGGCGAGGCGATGTATCTGCATGATCTGGATAGCCAGCAGGTATGGACACCCACCGCCCTGCCAATCCGCAGCCGCGGCCAATACCTGTGCCGCCACGGATTTGGCTATTCAATCTTTGAACATACGGCCCATGAAATTGCTGCCGAACTGCTGCAATTCGTGCCCCTAGATGCCCCTGTGAAAGTAACCCGCCTGCGGCTGCGCAACCTATCGGGCCGCACGCGGCGGCTGTCGGTAACAGGCTACGCCGAATGGGTTCTGGGCACCTCGCGCAGCGCCACGGCGGGAAAAATTGTCACCGAAGTTCACGGCGAAACGGGGGCGATTCTGGCGCATAACCCGCGTGCGATGGCCTTTGCAGGGCGGGTCGCCTTTGCCGATTTCGGCAGTGGCGTTACAAGCCTGACCTGTGATCGAACCGAATTTCTGGGCCGCAATGGCACCATGGCTGCGCCTGCCGCGCTGGGCGATGCCGCGCTGTCTGGCCGCCATGGCCCCGCGATGGATGCCTGCGCTGCGCTGCAACGGCGGATCGTACTAGCCCCAGGCGAGACGGTGGATTTGCATTTTCTGCTGGGGCAAGCAGCCTCGGCGGCAGACGCAGCGGCGCTGATCAAAGCCACCCGCGCGCGCAGCCCAGATACGATGCTGGCCGAGGTGGCGCAGCATTGGTCGGCCCTGCTGTCCGAGGTGCAGGTTTACTCGCCCGACCGCGCAATGGATATCATGCTAAACGGCTGGCTTTTGTATCAAACACTGTCTTGCCGCATCTGGGCGCGGGCGGGGTTTTATCAGGCAAGCGGCGCATATGGTTTTCGCGATCAGCTGCAAGATAGCATGGCGCTGACCGCGCTTCGGCCCGATTTTGCCCGCGCGCATCTTTTGCGGGCGGCATCGCGGCAATTTCCCGAAGGCGATGTGCAACATTGGTGGCTGCCGCATTCTGGCCAAGGCGTGCGGACGCGCATTTCAGATGATCGGGTATGGCTGGCCTATGCCGCCGCGCACTATGTTCAGGTGTCGGGTGATCTGGCAGTGTTTGACGAAACCTTGCCGTTCTTGGATGGCCCCGCCCTGCTGGCGGGCGCACATGATGATTTCTTTCAGCCGCAAGTGTCTGATCAATCGGCCAGCTTGTATCAGCATTGCGTGCTGGCGCTGGAACAGACCATCGCGCTGACGGGGACCAACGGTCTGCCGCTGATTGGCACGGGCGATTGGAATGATGGCATGAACCGCGTGGGCGAGGCTGGGCGGGGCACAAGTGTGTGGCTGGGGTGGTTTTTGATTGCAACATTGCGCGCGATGGCCCCGCATGTGCAGGCGCGCGATGCCGCCCGCGCCGCGCGGTGGCAGGCCCATGCGGACAAAGTGACAAAGGCCATTGAAACCGAAGGTTGGGATGGCGCGTGGTATCGGCGCGGTACCTATGATGATGGCACTTTGCTGGGCTCGGCCACATCGCTGGAATGCCAGATCGACAGCCTTGCGCAATCTTGGGCGGTGCTGTCGGGGGCGGGCGATCCCGCGCGGGCGGCGATGGCGATGGCGTCCCTTTCCAGCCGTTTGATCCGCCCAGACAGCGGGCTTGCGCTGTTGTTCACGCCGCCCTTTGATCATACCGCGAAAGACCCAGGCTATATCAAAGGCTATCCGCCAGGGCTGCGCGAAAACGGGGGGCAGTATACCCATGCCGCGATATGGGCGATTTTGGCAAAGGCGCGGCTGGGTGATGGCGACGGGGCACATGAATTGTTCGCCATGATCAACCCGATCAACCATGCGCTGACCAAGGGCGCGGTGGCGCGGTATAAGGTGGAACCTTACGTCATCGCCGCCGATGTTTACTCCACCCCCCCGCACGAAGGCAGGGGCGGTTGGACGTGGTACACAGGATCGGCCGCGTGGATGTACCGCGCTGGGATCGAGGGCCTGCTGGGCCTGTCACGCGCTGGCCCAGATATTATTCTAAATCCTTGCTTTCCAAAGGCTTGGCCTGAATTGACCGCCAGTCTTGGCCATGGAAAGGGGCGCTGCGATATCATCATTCTGAACCCTAACAAAAGCGGCCATATCGTTGATAAGGCTTGGCTAAACGGCAAAGCGCTGCCAGTTTTCAATGGCCAAGTCACGCTGGCGCGCGATTTGGCAAAGGGGCGATTAAAACTGTCGCTGATTTGAATGACCAACATCTGGCAGGATATCTGCAACCTGATGATGGCGCGCCCCGCCAGACAGCGAAATGTCGCGCGCCACGTCGCACAGGCGGGCGCGGGCGGCTTCGATTGGGGGAATGATGCTGGGGGACGGGCGCGCGATATAGGCCGAGGTCAGCACGCCCACCGCTTGCCCATCATGCGCCAGAATTGGCACGGATAGGTCTTGTACGCCAATCAGTTGCGCAGATGGCGCCTCGCGGTAGCCTTGGGCGCGAATGGCCTCTCCTGCCGCTTGCACGGCAAGTGCGGCTTGTAATTGCCCCGCCGCGCCCCAAAGGGCGAGCTTTTCGTCCAACCCCTCCACCTGCTGAAAGGCCATCAAGGTTTGCCCAGAGGCTGATGTTAAAACGGGCAGTTGCGCGCCCACTTTCACCCGAAACTCCCATGTGCCAATTGGGCTGGCCTGCGCGATTACCACCATAAAACCGCCTTCGGGAATGACCAAATGGCAGCTTTGTTGCAAATCGCGGGCATAGGCATCCATCAAGGGTTGCGCGCGGGTGACCAGCCTGCGCCAATAAGGAATGCGCGTGGCCAGCACGAACAGCTTCATCGACAGCGCGAATCGATCCCCCATGTGCCGCGAGACATAGCCGCGCGCAACCAGCCGCTCTAGCATACGGTAAATCTCAGACGGGTTGCGGCCCATGGCCTTTACAATCTCGCCCCGCGTCAGGCCTTCGGCCTGATCTGCCAAAAGCTCTAGGATATCTAAACCCTTATCAAGGGCGGGTGCGCGGTAGCGGTCTGCTGGCTCCATCCGTTTGGCCCCTTTCGGCGCGAAATTCTATGCGAAGTTTCATCCCGTGATATGTGACAATATGATTGCAATTGGTTCATTTGTGAATAGAGTATTCATATGTGATGCATGTTCGTCACGAGTATGTTGCGGGGAGGCTTCATGCGATTATCACACAAAACCATCCTGATTACGGCTGCGGGGCAGGGTATTGGGCGGGCTTCGGCCATTGCCTGCGCGGCGCAGGGGGCGCGGGTGATTGCGACCGACCGCGATGCCAGCCTGCTGGCGGGGCTTGATATGGAAACCCATGCGCTGGATGTCACCTCGGCTGCTGATATCGCCGCGCTGGCCGCCAAGATGCCCGATCTGGACGGGCTGTTTAACTGCGCAGGTTATGTTGCCCATGGCTCGATTTTGGATGTGACCGATCACGATTGGGACTTTTCCTTTGATCTGAATGTCAAATCCATGCTGCATATGTGCCGCGCCTTTTTGCCGGGAATGCTGCGGCAATCGGGCAAAACAGGAACGGCATCGCTGCTGAATATGGCGTCGATGGCATCGTCGATCAAAGGGTTTCCAAACCGCGCGGCCTATGGTGCGACCAAGGCGGCGGTGATTGGGCTGACCAAGGCGATTGCGGCGGATTACGTCAAAACGGGTCTGCGCGCCAATGCGCTGTGCCCTGGCACGGTGGATACGCCCAGCCTGCGCGGGCGTATTGCTGCCAGTGCCGACCCCGTTCAGGCCGAGAAAGACTTTATCGCGCGCCAACCCATGGGGCGGCTGGCGCAGACCGAAGACATCACGCCTATGGTTGTTTTCCTTTTGTCGGATGAAAGCAAATTCGTATCGGGGCAGGCCTGTTTGGTCGATGGTGGGGTCACGATCTAGATGCAGATGATCGACGCGCATTGCCATTTTTGGAACCCCGCGCGCGGCGATTATGGCTGGCTGATGTCGGGGCCTGACAGCCTTGACCCGCTGGGGCGGGTGTTTGCCCCTGACGATTTGGCCGCGCTGAATGGCCGCGCGCGCGTGGTCGCTGTGCAGGCGGCAGATAGCGTGGCCGAAACGGAATACCTTCTGGATCTGGCTGCGCAGAACCAGCACATTGCGGGAGTGGTGGGCTGGGTGGATTTGGCTAGTGATGGCGCTGCCCAAGACATTGCGCGCCTTGCGCAAAACCCAACTTTGGGCGGGTTGCGCCCGATGCTTCAGGACATTGCAGACAGCCGCTGGATTTTGACCGCGCCCAAGGACGGCGCGATTGCGGCGATGATCGCGCATGGCCTGCGCTTTGATGCGCTGGTGCAAACCCGCCATTTGGCCCCCTTGGCCGAATTTGCGGCGCGCTGGCCAGACCTGCCCATTGTTATCGACCATTGCGCCAAACCCGTGATGGGCGGCGCATTGGCAAACGAATGGCTGGACGGGATGGTCGCACTGGCCGATCAGCCGCAGGTCATGTGCAAACTGTCTGGCCTGCTGACAGAACTGTCTTCGGGTCATCCAGACCCGCTGGCCGCACTGCGCCCCGTGGTGGATTTGGTGCTGAACCTATTTGGCCCTGATCGCGTGATGTGGGGGTCAGACTGGCCTGTGCTGACGCTGGCGGCAAGTTATCAGGAATGGGCCGATATGACTGCGGCGCTGCTGGCGGGGCTTTCCGCCGCAGACCGCGCCGCGATTATGGGGCGCACGGCGGCCGCGTTTTACGGGCTTGGGGGCAAAGATGCCTGACCTTATCCAGATGCAAGCTATCGACAAAAGCTTTCCCGGCGTGCGCGCGCTGCGCAGCGTGGATTTCACCCTGCGCGCGGGCGAGGTTCACGCCCTGATGGGCGAAAACGGCGCGGGCAAATCAACGCTGATGAAAATTTTGTCGGGCGTGTATCAACCCGATGCGGGCACGATTTTGGTGGATGGTAAGGCGCAATCCATCGGCGGGCCGCGCGCGGCGCAGGCCCTTGGCATCGCGATTATCCACCAAGAATTGATGCTGATGCGCGATTTGACCGTGGCGCAGAATATCTTCATCGGGCGCGAGCGGCGCAATATGTTTGGTGTGCTGGATGAGGCGTGGCTGAACGCCTCGGCCGAAGCCATCTTTGCGCAGATGAAGGTCAAAATCGACCCGCGCGCGCGGGTGGCGGATTTGTCGGTGGCACAGGCGCAAATGGTGGAAATTGCCAAGGCCCTGTCCTACAAATCGCGCGCGCTGATTATGGACGAGCCCACCGCCGCGCTGAACGCCAAAGAGGTGTCCGAACTGTTCGCCATTGTGGCGCGGCTGCGCGGCGAAGGCGTGGGCGTTGTCTATATCTCGCACCGCATGGATGAGATTAGGCAAATTTCTGACCGCGTCACAGTGATGCGCGATGGGGCGCTGGTGGGCACTGTTGCCGCCGCCGATACCCCCATTGAAAAGATTATTTCCATGATGGTGGGGCGCGAGATTTCCGATGCGCCCCCCATTGTCCCGAACCTCGCGGGGGCTCCCAAGGCGCTAGAGGTTCGGAACTTATCACGCGGGCGCGCAGTGCGGGATGTGTCGTTCGATTTGCAACGGGGCGAGATTTTGGGCTTTGCGGGCCTAATGGGCGCAGGGCGCACCGAACTTGCGCGGCTGATTTTTGGTGCAGATAGACCTGATGGCGGTAGCATTTCCGTTGCGGGCAAGCCTGCCACAATCGCCAGCCCTGCCGATGCGGTGCGCCTTGGCATTGGGTATCTGTCGGAAGATCGCAAACACTTGGGTCTTGCGCTGGGCATGGATGTGCGCGCCAATATTGGCCTAACCGCGATGGCGCGTTTTTCTGACAGTTTCGGCCGCATTGACGAGGCCGCTTTGGGCCGCGTGGCGCAAGATTATATCGCGCAGCTTGCCATTCGCACCCCTTCGGACGCGCAAGAAGTCCGCCTGCTATCGGGCGGCAATCAACAAAAGGTTGTCATTGCCAAATGGCTGCTACGCGACTGCGATATCTTGATTTTTGATGAGCCCACGCGTGGCATCGACGTGGGTGCCAAGGCCGAGATTTACACCCTGATCCAAGGGCTGGCGGCGGCGGGCAAATCCATCATCGTGATTTCCAGCGAATTGCCCGAAGTGCTGCGCCTGTCGCACCGCATTGCCGTTATGTGCGAGGGGCGGCTGACAGGTATTTTGCCTGCGCAGGCCGCGCAGGAACACATCATGGCGCTGGCCACCCAGCGCGAGACAACCGCAGGAGCCGCCGCATGACCAGCCAAGATGCCGCAGAAAAACCAAAATCCAAAGACCTAAGTGGCGCAGGGCAAAAGCTGTTGGCCTTTGCCTCGCTGATCGCGCTGATCGTGGCCTTTTCGCTGCTGTCGGAAAACTTTCGCACTGTCACCAATATGATGAACATCTTGCAGGCCACATCCGTGATTGGGCTGCTGGCCGTTTCGGCGACGATTGTAATTATCACAGGCGGGATCGATTTGTCGGTTGGCACGGCGATGACCTTTACCGCCGTGACGGCGGGCATGTTGCTGACATGGCTGGGTCTGCCCATTGCTGTGGGGGTGATTGGCGCGATTTTGATGGGGGCGCTCACGGGGCTAGCCTCGGGTGCGTTTATCACCAAAATGCGCATTCCGCCTTTTATTGCTACGTTGGGCATGATGTTGGTGCTAAAAGGCCTGTCGCTGATTTTGACGGGCACCAAGCCGATTTATTTCAATGATAGCCCCGGCTTTACCAGCATTGCGCAGGGGTCGGTTATTGGCGCGTTGCTGCCCGCCTTTCCCGTGCCCAATGGGGTGCTTATTCTGTTTATCGTGGCGGCGGCTGTGGCCTATATTCTGAACCGCACAGTGCTGGGCCGCTATACCTATGCGCTGGGATCGAACGAAGAGGCCGCGCGCCTGTCTGGCGTGAATGTCGATGCTTGGAAAATGGCGATTTATGCGCTGGCGGGGGCGGTTACGGGCATTGCAGGCGTGGTGCTGGCCGCGCGCCTAAATTCGGCGCAGCCCGCGTTGGGGCAAGGGTACGAGCTGGAAGCGATTGCCGCCGTGGTGATTGGCGGCACCTCGCTTGCAGGTGGGCGCGGCACGATTTTGGGCACGCTGATTGGCGCGCTGATCATGTCGGTTATGACAAACGGGCTGCGGATTTTGTCTGTGGCCCCAGAATGGCAAATCGTCGCCACGGGCGCGATTATTATCGGCGCAGTGTACGCCGATAGCCTGCGCAAAAAATGACAAGGGGCGATCAACGCCTTGGGATTGAAAATACCAAACCGTGAACTTTAGGAGGAAATCATGTTCACACGTCGCACACTTTTGGGGGCAACCGCTGCCTTTGCCATGCTGGCAACCAGCGCTGCTGCCGAAGATAAACTGTACATCCCGCTGGTCTCGAAAGGGTTTCAACACCAGTTCTGGCAAGCGGTAAAACTGGGCGCTGATAAGGCTGCGGCCGAATTTGGCGTTGAAGTCACCTTTGAAGGCCCAGAAACCGAAGCGCAGGTCGACAAGCAAATTGAAATGCTGACCACCGCCCTGTCGAAAAACCCTGCTGCGATTGGCTTTGCCGCGCTGGATAGCCAAGCGGCCATTCCATTGCTGCAACAGGCCAAAGATGCAGACATCCCTGTGGTTGCCTTTGACTCTGGCGTAGACAGCGATATTCCTGTGTCGACTGCGTCCACATCGAACGTGGCAGCATCGGCGCTGGCTGCAACCAAAATGGCCGAACTGATTGGCGGCGAGGGCAAAGTGGCGGTGATCGCGCATGACCAAACCTCGCGCACGGGGATTGATCGTACCGAAGGTTTCGTCAATGAAATCAA
Source organism: Rhodobacter sp. (assembly GCA_027482795.1). GTDB lineage: Bacteria > Pseudomonadota > Alphaproteobacteria > Rhodobacterales > Rhodobacteraceae > Cypionkella. The sequence continues at coordinate 4,674 of JAIXVS010000356.1, read as the reverse complement.
AGCCAACCACCCTGGCATCGAAATTGTCGCCGTGGAAGTGGGCGGCGGTGATCAGCTAAAGTCGGCTGAGATTGCGAAAACCTTGCTGGCGGCAAACCCTGATCTGAAGGGCATGTTCGCCACCAACGAAGGCGGCGCGATTGGCATGGTCAATGGCGTGCAAGAAGCTGGCGGTAAAATTGTGATCATCGGCTTTGACAGCGGTAAGGCACAGAAAGACGCGATCAAGTCGGGTCTGATGGCGGGCGCGATCACCCAAAACCCTGTCGGCATCGGCTACGAAACTGTGAAAGCTGCCGTTGCAGCTGCCAAGGGCGAAGCTGTTGAAAAGAACATCGACACTGGGTTCTACTGGTACGATGCAACCAATATCGACGCGCCAGAAATTGCGGCGGTTCTGTACGACTAAGCTAAGTATCGGAGGGGCCGTATTGGCCCCTCCCCCTCCCTTTGACCTTTGATGGATACACTTATGAAACTGCTGCGGTACGGGCCAAAGGGCCAAGAAAAACCTGGAATTTTGGATGGCGCGGGGCAGATCCGTGATTTGTCGGGCCACGTGGCCGATATTGGCGGGGCGGCAATCTCGCCCGCAGGGCTGGCGGCCATTGCAGCGCTGAATATCGAAAGCCTGCCCGTGGTTGCGGGCACACCGCAGCAAGACATCCGCCTTGGCCCCTGCGTCGGCGGCACGCGCAAGTTTATTTGCATTGGCCTGAACTATGCCGACCATGCGGCGGAAACGGGCGCGGCCATTCCTGCCGAGCCGATTATTTTCAACAAATGGATCACCGCCATGTGCGGCCCTGATGACACTGTCGAGATCCCGCGCGGATCGGTGAAAACCGACTGGGAGGTAGAGCTGGGCGTGGTCATTGGCACGGGCGGTAAGTATATTGATCAGGCGCGCGCGCTGGATCATGTCGCAGGTTATTGCGTGATCAACGATGTGTCTGAACGCGAATATCAAACCGAACGCGGCGGAACGTGGGATAAGGGCAAGGGCTGCGATACCTTTGGCCCCACTGGCCCGTGGCTGGTAACCCCCGACGAGGTGGGCGATATTGCAAACCTGCATATGTGGCTAGAGGTGGATGGCCACCGCTATCAAAACGGCAGCACCTCGACGATGATTTTCGGTGTGGCGCATCTGATATCCTATCTGTCGCAATTCATGTCGCTTGAGGCGGGCGATGTGATTTCCACTGGCACCCCGCCCGGCGTGGGCCTTGGCCAAAAGCCGCCCGTCTACCTGAAAGGGGGCGAGGTGATGCGGCTGGGCATTGCAGGGCTGGGAACGCAAACGCAAAAGGTGGTGCAGACATGACCAAAATTACAGGCCTGCGCACGGCTGATGTGCGCTTTCCCACCTCGCAGCATTTGGACGGATCGGATGCGATGAACCCCGATCCCGATTATTCCGCCGCCTATGTCATTTTGGAAACCGATAGCCCGCATGAAGGCCACGGTTTGACCTTTACCATCGGGCGCGGGAACGAGATTTGCATCACGGCCATTGAGGCGCTTGGCAATCTGGTTAAGGGCCTTGATATGGACTGGGTCGCCGCAGATATGGGGCGGTTCTGGCGGTTTATCACATCGGATTCGCAACTGCGCTGGATTGGGCCTGACAAAGGCGCGATCCATTTGGCCACGGGCGCGGTTGTGAACGCCGTTTGGGATTTGTGGGCCAAGATGCAGGGCAAACCCGTTTGGCAATTGGTTGCCGATATGCCGCCCGAAGAATTGGTGCGCTGCATCGATTTTCGTTATATCACCGATTGCATCACGCCGCAGTGGGCGCTGGAATTTTTGACCGCGCAGGCCAAAACCAAGGAAGACCGCCGCAAGATTTTGCTGACCGAAGGCTATCCGTGCTATACCACTTCGGCAGGTTGGCTGGGCTATGACGATGACAAATTGCGCCGCCTGTGCCGCGAGGCGGTGGATGCAGGTTTTCGCCATATCAAGATGAAAGTCGGCCGCGATCTGGACGACGACCTGCGCCGCCTGACGATTGCGCGCGACGAGGTTGGCCCCGATGTCAACCTGATGATCGACGCCAATCAGGTATGGGAGGTGGACGAGGCGATTGCGTGGGTCAATAAACTGGCCTTCATCAAACCGTGGTTTATCGAAGAACCAACCTCCCCCGACGATGTGGCTGGCCACAAGAAAATTCGCCAAAACGTGGCCCCCGTGCAGGTGGCCACGGGCGAGATGTGCCAAAACCGCATTATGTTCAAGCAGTTCATCATGGAAGGCGCGATTGACGTTGTGCAAATCGACGCCTGCCGTTTGGGCGGTTTGAACGAGGTGCTGGCCGTGATGCTGATGGCGGCCAAGTATAACCTAAAGGTTTGCCCCCATGCGGGCGGGGTTGGTCTGTGCGAGTATGTGCAGCATATGTCGATGATCGATTATCTGTGCATCGCGGGCACGCGCGAGGGGCGGGTGATTGAATTTGTCGACCATCTGCACGAACATTTCATCGACCCCTGCGTGATCAAAAACGCAGCCTATATGCCGCCCACAATGGCGGGGTTTTCGATTGAAATGAAACCCGCCTCGATTGAACAGTACAGGTTCAAAGGATAGTGCGTCATGGATTTGGGGCTGGCGGGCAAGGTGGTGATTGTCACAGGGGGCGGTTCGGGCATTGGCGCGGCCATTTCCGAAGTGTTGGCGGAGGAGGGGGCAACCCCTGTTATCATCACCCGCCGCGCGCCCGATGCGGGCTGGTTGGCGGGACTGGCGCGCGCGCACGTCATTCTGGCCGATTTGGCCGATGATGACCAATGCCGCGCCGCGGTGGCGCAGGCGCGGGCAGAGTTTGGCCGCATTGATGGGCTGGTCAACAATGCTGGCGCGAATGATGGGGTGGGGCTGGACGCTGGCCCCGACGCCTTTCGCGCCAGTTTAGATCGCAATTTGGTTCATTATTACACGATGGTGCATTTGCTGGCGGATGATCTGCGCGCGGCAAAGGGCGCGATTGTAAACATTGCTTCCAAAACTGCGCTGACGGGGCAGGGCGGCACATCGGCCTATGTTGCGGCCAAAGCCGCGCAACTGGGCCTCACCCGCGAATGGGCGGCGGCGTTTTTGGCCGATGGCGTGCGGGTAAACGCCGTGATCCCTGCCGAAGTGATGACGCCCCTTTACGCCAATTGGCTGGCAACCTTTCCCGACCCTGCCGCGAAATTGGCCGACATCACCAAAAATATTCCCCTTGGTCAGCGCATGACCACACCGCGCGAAATTGCCGATACTGTGGTGTTTTTGCTGTCACCCCGCGCCAGCCATACCACGGGGCAATGGCTGTTTCCCGATGGGGGCTATACCCATTTAGATCGCGCTTTAGCGGGGGTTTAGGGCGGTTTAGTCCGCCCGCCCCGATGCGCCCAAATTGCGCAAAATGGCGACAGTGGCGGCCATAACGGGGCCTTCGGTTTGTGAGAGCAGCTTAATGCGGTCAAACTCCGCAGGGTCGCGGGCAAGGCTTTCGCGCAAGGCCGCGCCAAAGGCCATGCGCAGTTCGGTGCCTATGTTGAATTTGGCAACCCTGCCACTGGCGGCAAGCTGCGCGCGCTGCGCGGCAGGCACGCCCGACCCACCATGGATCACCAAAGGAACATCAGTTTGCGCACGAATTGCGTCCAAGCGCAGCAAATCGAGCCCCCCGCCCGCGCTTTGCTGCAAATGCACGTTGCCCACAGATACCGCCATGGCATCCACCCCCGTCTGCCGCGCAAACAGGGCAGCCTCGGCTGGGTCAGTGCCCGCCGATTCTGCCCCGCCCGCATAGCCGACGATGCCAATTTCCCCTTCGCAAGACGCGCCCGCCGCATAGGCCAATTCCACTGCGGCGGCGGTCAGGTCAATATTGCCTTGCAAAGGCAGTTTCGATCCATCCACCATCACAGATGTAAACCCTTCGCCCAGTGCGGCGCGGCAATCTTCCAGCGTATAGCCGTGGTCTAAATGCACGGCCACAGGCACGCTGGCCCCTTCGGCCAAATGGCGCAGCATCCGCGCCAGAATGGGCAAAGGCGTATGTGCGCGGCACCCTGGCCCTGCTTGCAAGATAATGGGCGCGCGTTCGGCTTCGGCGGCGGCGACATAGCCGCGCATATCTTCCCAGCCCAAACAGACCAGCCCTGGCACGGCATAACCGCCGCGCTGCGCTGGCCCCAAAACTTGCGTAAGGGTTGCCAGCGTCATTTGAACTTGGCCACCATGTCCATAATGCCCGGAATAGTATGCAGCTGGGCCGCATGGGTGGGCTGGAAATACTGCTTTAGGCTACGCTGGCTTTTCCCGCCCAGAATGGTGAAATAATACATCTCATACCCCGGCAGCACGCAACAAGGGTGATAACCCGCATCGATCAACACAGTTGATCGGTTCATGATATGATAGGCATCGCCCACCTCATTATCCACGCGCTGCAACATTTGCAGGCCCGACCCATAATCGGGGCGAAAGCGAAAGTTATAGCATTCGTCGTGGCGGGTTTCATCTGGCAGGCGGTCGGTGTCGTGTTTGTGGCTGGGAAAGCCAGACCAACCACCCGCGCCCACGGTGAACAATTCCGACACCAGCAGGCGGCCCACGCGGTCGTGATAGGCCGCGCCAAGGATATGCTTTATCTTGCGGTGGGTTTTCGTCTCG
>JAIXVS010000058.1 GCA_027482795.1 Rhodobacter sp. | reverse complement strand
GTGCCCAAATACCGCAAAATTTGCCGCAGCTTGGTGACATAGGCCGCAGCCTCTTCAGGCCCGCGAATATCGGGGCGGGAGACGATTTCCATCAGGGCCACGCCCGTGCGGTTGAAATCGACAAAAGACATGGTCGGGTCCATATCGTGGATCGACTTGCCCGCGTCTTGTTCCAAATGGATGCGTTCAATGCGCACCAGCCGCGCCACGCCGCCGCCCATATCCACCAATACCTCACCCTCGCCCACGATGGGGTGATACAATTGGCTGATCTGATAGCCCTGCGGCAGATCGGGGTAGAAATAATTCTTGCGGTCAAAGGCCGAGGTCAGGTTGATGGCCGCCTTCAGCCCAAGCCCTGTGCGCACAGCTTGCTCGATGCAAAATTCGTTGATGACGGGCAGCATCCCTGGCATGGCCGCATCCACAAAGGACACATGCGCATTGGGCTCTGCCCCCACCCCCGTTGATGCCCCCGAAAACAGCTTGGCATTGCTGGCCACTTGGGCATGGATTTCCATGCCAATCACCAGTTCCCAATCCTGCTTTACCCCCGCGATTACCTTGGGTTTTGGCGCAGTATAGGTCAAATCCAGCATATCGGCCCCCGTCATATACGCCCCCTCTCTATCAGGGGGGGCGCGGGGGGGGCAAGAGGGCTAACTTGCGGGCTAGCGGGCCGCTATGGCAAAGGGAAAGGCCGCGGGCGTTTGCGGCGTTTTGCGCACCATATGTGGCAGCGCCGTATCGCATTTACCCGCGCGGCGCATGGCCCAAGGCAAAAACACCTCTTCGCGCGCGGCAGCCATAAGGGCCGATTTCAACCAACGACGTTCTTTTTTCATAACCTTTTCCCCTTTTTGGCGGGCCAGCTTGGCAGCATCCCGTATCTGCAAAACTGCGAGGCGATTGCGGCAAGGTTGCGGCAAAACTGGTGCGAAAAGGGGGAAAATTAACCATATCGCCACCCTGCGGGGCGGCTTTGATAAATATCTGATTTTTATATATTTATTGTAGATGCCATTGCAGGTTATGCGCGCCATTCGCCCCTTGGTTGCAAAGCAACTGCCGCCCCTGCCCCTGCGGCCACATTTGCGCCGCAATTGCAGGGGCGATGTGAAACCTAACCCGCCGCCCTGATGCGCTGCGCCATTTCCGATAGGTTCCGCGACAGGCCCTTGGCGGCAAGGACACGGTCTAGCGCCGCGCAAGCATGGGCGCGCCGCCCCGCGTCATAGCGCGGCCATGCTTCGAACGCGGTGGACATGCGGGCAGCGGTTTGCGGGTTCACACTGTCTAGTTTAATCAGCCAATCGGCCAGCAGATTATATCCCGCGCCCGATGCGTGGTGAAATCCTGCATGGTTGGCCGTAAGCCCGCCGATCACACTGCGGAAACGGTTTGGGTTTTTCATATCAAAATCAGGATGCTGCGTTAGGCGCTGCGTCAGCGCGGCGGTGGTATCAGGGTGCGAGAGGGCGATTTGAAGCGTGAACCATTTGTCCAGCACAAGCCGCTCGCCGCGCCATTGGTCATAAAACGCCGCCAGCGCGGTATCGCCCGCACCCACGTTCAGCAGGGCGGCAAGGGCTGCGATACTGTCGGTCATATTGCTGGCAGTCGTATAGGCCGCGCTGGCCCCCGCCCCACCATCCAGCCGCGCCGATAGCGCCAGCAGCGCGCCATGCAGCGCGCGCCGTCCTGCATCTGCGGCACTGGGGGAAAAGCCGCCCTCTGGCGCATGGGCGGCCAAAAGCGCGGGCAGATCGGGCGCAAGGCGCTGCGCAATGGCTGTTTGCAGCGCGGTGCGGGCCGCGAAAATTGTATCAGGGTCGGGGGTCATCCCTGCGCTGTGCAAATGGCCTGCCATGTCATCTTCGGATGGCAGTTTCAGGCACAGCGCGCGGAAGGCGGGGTCAAGCGCGCCGTCACGCACCATGCCCGCCAGCCCATCGAGCAGCCCCGCCAGCGGGGCCGCGCCGCTGGTAATGGTGCCCTGCATCGACGCATAACCCAGCGCGCGGGCCGATTCCCAGCGGCTGAACGCATCGGTGTCATGGGCCAAAAGGAATGAATGGCGCGCGCTATCGACATCGTGCTGCACCACCACGGGGGCCGAAAATCCGCGCAGGATTGACGGAATGGGCTGTGCCCCAAGATTGTCGAAATGGAAGGACTGGTTGGATTGGGTCATTTCCAACACTTGGGTTGCCAACACCTCGTCCCCATTAGGCCCCAAAAGGCCCACAGCGATGGGAATTACCTTGGGGTCTTTGTGCGGCTGGTTCGGTGTCGCTGGGTTGTCTTGGGTAAAGGTTAGGGTAAAGCGGCCCTTGGCCCCATCCCATGCCTCGGCCACCGACAGGCGCGGGGTGCCTGCCTGAAAATACCAGTTGGAAAATTGCTTGAGTTCACGGCCTGTGGCATCTTCAAACACCTGTAGCCAATCTTCAATCGTGGCCGCATCGCCATCGTGGCGGGTGAAATACAAATCCAGCGCCTTGGCATAGCCCGCATCCCCGACAAGGGTTTTCAGCATACCAATCACTTCCGCGCCTTTTTCATAGACAGTCGCGGTATAGAAATTATTGATCTCGATATATTCGGACGGGCGCGGGGGGTGCGCCAGCGGGCCTGCATCTTCGCGAAACTGACGCGCGCGCAGGGCCAGAACATCCTCGATCCGCCGCACGGCCGCGCCGCGCAAATCGGCGCTGAACTGGTGGTCACGGAACACGGTTAGCCCTTCCTTTAGGCACAGTTGAAACCAATCGCGGCAAGTGATGCGGTTGCCCGTCCAATTGTGGAAATATTCATGCGCGATAATCGCCTCAATGCGCGCATAATCATCATCGGTGGCCGTGTCGGGGCTGGCCAGAACCACTTTGGAGTTAAAAATATTCAGCCCCTTATTCTCCATCGCGCCCATGTTGAAATCATCCACGGCGACAATGTTGAACACGTCGAGATCATATTCGCGCCCATAAACCTGTTCGTCCCAGCGCATCGAGGCGATCAGGCTTTCCATACCCCATGCGCAGCGCCCCTCATCGCCTGCGCGCACGTAAATGTTCAGCGCCACATCGCGCCCCGACATGGTTGTGAACGCGCCCGAATGCGCGATCAAATCCCCCGCCACCAGCGCAAACAAATAGGCGGGCTTGGGCCAAGGATCGACCCATTCGGCCCAGCCCGCCCCTGCCCCCGCAGGGTTGCCGTTGGACAAAAGTACAGGCAAATCGGAATTGATCCGCACGGTAAAGCGCGACATCACATCAGGGCGGTCGGGGTAGAAGGTGATCTTGCGAAAGCCTTCCGCCTCGCACTGGGTGCAATACATGCCGCGCGACATGTAAAGCCCCTCTAGCGCGGTGTTGCCTTCGGGGTTGTTTTCCACCACGGTTTCCAGCGTGAAAGGGCCATTTGGCAACAGGTGCGCGGGGATGGTTAGGCCCGCCGCATCAGGCGATACATCCACCAGCGCGCCGTTGATCGCTGCCGAAATCAGCCGCAATTCCAGCCCGTCCAGCCGCAAATCTTGGCCCGTTTCTGCCGCAGGATTAGGGGCCATATCCAGCCGCGCCGTCACCTTGGTTGCGGTTGGGTGCAGATCAAAGGTCAGATGCACCGCTGCGATGATATGGCTATAGGGGCGGTAATCAGACAGGCGAATGGTGCGCGGGTCGGCGGCGGGGGCGTGCATGTTCATGGGATGGCTCCTTTGCGCCGATGCTTTCCCAAAGCGGGCGCGGGCGCAAGGGGTTTGCCCGCGCAAAACGCTGAATTCCCTCTTGTCGAATCGCGGGCCCTGCGCGATAGATGTTCCATGAATGTTCTCATCTGGTTCAAACGCGATCTGCGTATCCACGATCATGCCGCCTTGGCTTTGGCGGCGGATATGGCGCGCGATATGGGCGGGGCGGTGCTGCCCCTATACATAGCCGAACCCGAGGTTTGGGCGGCGAAAACGGCATCAGCGCGGCAGTGGGCGGGACTATCTGATGCGCTTGCCGATCTGCGCGATGATCTGGGCGGGCTGGGCGCGCCGCTGATCATTCGTGTGGGCGGCGCGGTGGAAGTGCTGTCGCGCATCGCAAAACGCGCCAAAATTACCCATATGATCAGCCACATGGAAACAGGATGCGAGGACAGCTTTGCCCGCGACCGCGCCGTGGCCGCATGGGCGCGCCGCGCGGGGGTTGCGTGGCAAGAATTGCCCGCATCGGGCGTGCGGCGCGGCTTTCGCGGGCGGTCAGGCTGGGCCGCGGCGCGCGATACCTTTGTCGCAGCCGATCTTATCCCCGCGCCCGCTTCCCTGAACGCGGTTCAAGGGATTGAGGCAGGCCCCATTCCCAGCGCCAGCGCCCTGCGCATCGGTATCGATGCCTGCCCGCACCGCCAAAACGCAGGCCGTGTGGCAGGGTTGGCGGTGATGGGCAGCTTTTTCGCGGCGCGCGGCGCGGGATATTCTGGGGGCATTTCATCGCCCCTGCTGGCCGAACGGGCCTGCGCGCGCATCTCGCCGCATTTGGCACTGGGCAGCCTGTCGCTGCGCGAGGTAAGCCATGCCCTTGCTGCACGGCGCGAGGGTGGGATGTCGGGCAATTGGGCGCGCAGCCTATCGGCCTTTGAAAGCCGCCTTGCGTGGCGCGATCACTTTATTCAAAAGCTGGAAGATCAGCCAAATTTGGACAGCGTGGCGATGCAGCCTGCCAGCGATACACTGGGCCGCCTGCACGATACGGGACTGCTGAGCGCGTGGAGTGCGGGGCAAACGGGCCTGCCCTTTATCGATGCGGCGATGCGGTATTTGAACGCCACAGGCTGGATCAATTTTCGCGCCCGCGCCATGCTGACATCTTTTGCCACCTATCATTTGTGGCTGGATTGGCGCGACGTGGGGGCGGAACTGGCGCGCAAGTTTACCGATTATGAGCCGGGCATCCATTGGCCGCAAATTCAGATGCAATCGGGCGTGACGGGGGTGAATATTCCGCGCATTTACAACCCCATAAAACAGGGCCTTGACCAAGACCCCAGCGGGCGGTTCATGCGCCAATGGCTTCCCGAACTTGGCCCCGTGCCCGATGCGCATATACATGCGCCGTGGCGCTGGTCAGGGGCGGGGCAAATATTGGGGCGGCGCTATCCTGAAGCCTTGGTTGAACCCAGCGCCGCTGCCCGCGCGGCAAAAGCGCGGCTATCTAGCATCCGCGCCACCCCCCGCGCCAAGGCCGAGGCGTTTGAAGTGCTGGAACGCCACACCGCCCAAACCCCGCGCCGCGCGTCCAGCCAAAGCGCCGCCTTGCCGCAGCGCAAATCTGGTACAGATAAAGGGCAGATGGTGATGGAGTTCTAAATGCCCAAAATGCGCCGCAAGGCCGATTTGCCGTGCAAAACCTGCGCCGCCTGCGGGCGCGACATGGTCTGGCGCAAAGCATGGGAAAAGGTTTGGGATGAGGTAAAGTTTTGCTCGGATGCCTGCCGTCATGGCAAAATGCCTGCGGGAAAAGGGGGGGCTCGCCCCCCCACGCTTCGCTCCCCCTGAGGATATTTGAGAAGAAAAGAAACGGTTTAGGCGATGCTTTGCGCATAGTCCTCTAGCTGATCTGCTACCGTTCCCCAGCCATCGAAAAAGCCCATCGCCTTGTGCTGGGCAGCGGATTGCGCGCTGCGGTGGCGGGCAACGGCGGTGTAGCGGGTGCGGCCATTGCCGATATCTTCAAAGGTTAGGATCGCTGTCATAAAGGGTTCCGCCGCAGGCTTCCACCCTGCGGTATAAGTATCTGTAAAGACAAGTTTTTCGTTCGGGATCACTTCCAGATAGATCCCGTTGTTTTCCATGACCTGCCCATCAACGTCGAAGGTGGTGTTGCACGCCCCGCCTGCACGAACGTCCAATTCGCATTTGGTCACGCGGTTCGGCTTGGGCACGAACCAATGCGGCAAATGCGCGGGATCCGTCCAGCATTTATAGACCAATTCGCGCGGCGCGTTTAAATCGCGCGTCAGGATCAGGTCTAATTCGGGGTCATAAGTCATCGGATTTCCTTATCAATTGGTCAAGGTAATGGGCCAGACGATCCGTCTGGGCTTCCATTTTTCTGCGGGTGTCACTGATCCAATGCGATGCCAGATCCAACCCATCGGCGTTGGCGGTACAAATCCGCTGTCGGCCCAGCTTTTGGGTGGTGATCAGCCCCGCCTCCTCTAACACGGCCAGATGGCGCTGAATTGTGGGCAGGGCAAAGCCGCTTGGCGCGGCCAGTTTGGCCATGGGCTGGGGGCCTGCGGTAAGTTGCGCCAAAATAGCGCGGCGCGTTGGGTCGGACAGCGCGTGAAACAGGCGCGAAAGATCGGGTTCATACTTAGTCATACAGCTAACTAACCTTTTTAGTCCAATAGAGTCAATCACCTTGCACATGCAATCCGGTTTCAACTTTGGCACGAAACTGTTACCCCCAGCTTAAAAGAAAATCGAGACGGGAAAGATTTGCGCTTTGCCTTGGGCGGTGTAGGTTGGTGACGGGCACATTTAGGGGGCAAATATGGCAGGGCACGTCAGCAGAACCATACGCAGCGGTCTGGCGGTGGACAGCCGTCTGGCGGATTTTGTGGAACAGCGCGCGCTGATGGGCACGGGCATAGATGCCGCCGCCTTTTGGGATGGGTTTGCCGCCCTGATTGCCGAGTTTACCCCCCAAAACCGCGCGCTTTTGGCACGGCGCGCAGACTTACAGGCCCAGATCGACGATTGGCACCGCGCCCATCGCGCCGCGCCGCACGACCATGTGGCCTATCAACAGTTTCTTAAGGATATTGGATATATCGCCCCGTCTGGCCCCGATTTTCAGATTGATACCACTGGGGTTGACCCCGAGATTGCCAGCATCGCAGGGCCGCAATTGGTGGTTCCCATCACCAACGCCCGCTATGCGCTGAACGCCGCCAATGCACGTTGGGGCAGCCTGTATGATGCGCTGTATGGCACTGATGCCATGGGCAGCCCTGCCCCCGCAGGCGGGTACGAGCGTGGGCGCGGCGCGCGGGTGGTGGCGCGCGCGCGGGTGTTTTTGGACGATACTTTCCCGATTGTTGGGGCAAGCCACGCCGATGTGCGCCGCTATCAAATCATAAACGGTGCGCTTCTGGTGGATGATTTGCCGCTGGTATCGCCCGAAAAATTCGCAGGCTACCGTGGCCATCCCAAGGCGCCCGAAGCGGTATTATTGCGCAACAACGGATTGCATGTGGAGCTGGTGTTCGACCGCACCCATCCTGTTGGCTCTCGCGACCAAGCGGGGCTGGCGGACATTGTCATCGAAGCAGCCCTATCGGCGATTATGGATTGCGAAGATTCGGTCGCCTGTGTGGATGGCGAGGATAAGGCGCAGGCCTATGCCAATTGGCTGGGCCTGATGCAGGGCAATCTGACCGCGCAAATGGAAAAGGGCGGGCGCAGTTTTACCCGCACCCTAAACGAAGATCGCAGCTATACCGCGCCTGATGGCAGCACCATCGCCCTAAAGGGCCGCGCCCTGATGTGGATTCGCAACGTGGGCCATCTGATGACCAACCCCGCAATCCTGCTGCCCGATGGCAGCGAGGTGTTCGAAGGGTTGATGGACGCGATGATGACCACCACCATCGCCCTGCATGATCTGCGCAAAACCTCTGGTCTGCGCAATTCGGCCCAAGGGTCAGTGTACATCGTGAAACCCAAAATGCACGGGCCCGATGAGGTGGCATTCAGCGATGCGGTGTTTGCGCGGATCGAGCAGATCCTTGGCCTGCCCGCGAATACGATCAAGATTGGCGTGATGGACGAAGAACGCCGCACTTCGGTGAACCTAAAGGAATGTATCCGCGCGGCGCGTCATCGCGTGGCCTTTATCAATACGGGCTTTTTGGACAGAACAGGCGACGAAATTCACACTTCGATCGAGGCGGGGCCATTTTCGCGCAAAGATTTTATCAAACGCAAATCGTGGATCGGCGCGTATGAAAACCAGAACGTCGATATCGGGCTGGAATGTGGCCTGTCTGGGCGTGCGCAAATTGGCAAGGGTATGTGGGCCATGCCCGATATGATGGCGGCCATGCTGGAAGCGAAGATCGAGCATCCCCGCGCGGGGGCCAATTGCGCATGGGTGCCCAGCCCCACCGCCGCCACGCTGCACGCACTGCATTATCACAAAGTGGATGTCTTTGCCGTGCAGGCCAAAATTGCAGCAGGCGGGCGGCGCGGGCATTTGGAAACGCTGTTGGAAATCCCCCTTGCCAGTTACCGCGCATGGACGCCTGCGCAAATCATGCGCGAGGTGGACAATAACGCCCAAGGCATTTTGGGTTATGTCGTGCGCTGGGTATATCAGGGCGTTGGCTGTTCCAAAGTGCCCGACTTGAATAATGTGGGCCTAATGGAAGACCGCGCCACCTGCCGCATTTCGGCGCAGGCCTTGGCCAATTGGCTGTTGCATGGGGTGGTGTCCGAAGATGACGTTCTGGCATCTTTGCGCAAAATGGCCGCTGTCGTCGATGCGCAAAACGCCGCCGATCCCGCCTATCGCCCCATGGCCCCTGATTTCGATGGCATCGCCTTTAACGCCGCACGCGATTTGGTGCTGAAGGGGCGGGTGCAGCCTTCGGGCTATACCGAGCCTATTCTGCACGCGGCCCGTCTTGCGCTGAAGGCGGGAAATTAGGGGCTTTGCCCCTTTTTGCCTGCGGCAAATTCACCCCAAGGTATTTTTGGATTTAGGAAGGGGTAGACCGTCTGATTCCTAACTCTGAAAATACCTTGGGGGGAGCGCAGCGGGGGGCAAAGCCCCCCTACCCCGCGTCAATCGCAATTGCGTGGATGCGGGTTGTCAGATCGCCCAAGGCAGCGTTTACCGCGCGGTGGCGGGCAAGGCGGGTCATTTCTGCCAAGGCAGGCGCGCGGATGAAAATGGAAAAATGGCTTTCCCCCGTGCCGTCATCGCCCGAATGCCCCGCATGTTTGGCCGAGTCGTTGACCACCCGCAATGCGGTGGGTGCAAATGCCGCAGTCAATCGCTGGGTAATCTGGTCTGCTGCGGTGGTTTTTTGCATGATTTCCTCTTCAAAAGGGTTGGGAATAAGACTATGCTCACAGCCCCGAATAGGAAAGGCCCGACATGACCTCTCGCCCCCCCTTTGAGTTTGATATCAGCGTCAAATCCGACAAGGCCAAGCGCAAAACCACGCGGCGCGGCATGTCGGGGGCGTTTGAAACGTCTAATAAGGGCTGCGATTTTCCGGGGTGCAAGGAAAAGGGCGCGTACCGTGCGCCCAAGCATCCTGATATTTTGGATCAGTTTTTTTGGTTCTGCCGTGACCATGTGCGCGAGTATAACCTGAAATGGAACTTTTTCGGCACTGCGACCGATGAAGAATTTCAAAAGCTGCTGGAAAAAGATCGTCTGTGGGAGCGCGAGACGAAACCCTTTTCCCGCAAGGATGATGGCAATGCGTGGCACCGTTTGGGCGTGGATGACCCGCATGCGCTGCTTGGGGATAATTCCACGCGCAACCCAGCCAAGCCCACATCTAATGCCACGCGCAAACTGCCGCCCACCGAACGTAAGGCGATTGAGATTTTGGATGTGCGCGACACATGGACGAAAACCGAAATTCGTAAGGCTTATAAAAGTTTGGTCAAAGACCTGCACCCCGATATGAACGGGGGGGATCGCAGCGATGAAGACCGCCTGCAAGAGGTGGTCTGGGCATGGGATCAGATCAAAGACAGCCGTTATTTCAAGGAATAGCGGGCGTTAGACGCGCGCGGCAAAGCCGTATTTCAGCAGCCACATCGCAATACGTTCCGCGTCAAAACGCGTGATCGCGCCGCGACCGCCTGCCGATGCGGCAACCATATCGTCCAGCGTGGCCCCTTCGGCCCCTGCAGCCACAATCACGCCCAGCGCCAATTCGATTTGCGCAGGTTCCGCAAAGATGCGGCCCAAAGTTTTGTAGTTTCGAACAGTTAGAACGGTTTCAAGCGGCTGGCGCGTGCTGCCTGCCACAAGGCGCAGATCATCAGCCGCCACGGCCTGCGTTGGATAGCCTGCAAACAGCGCGGTGGGCGATGGCGCGATGGGCAAAAGATGGGCAGGATAGCGCAGATAGGCCGAAGTAGACGCACGGCGGATGCGGTCTTGTTCGGCCCAAAGATCCTGCATTTGCGGCACCACAACGCGCCAGTCAAACAGCGCGCGCACCCGCGCCAACCCCGCCGCCCCCATGCGGGCGCGCAAATCAGGCTCGCGCGCCAATTGCACAATCCGCGCGGTCAGTTCGGGCAGATCAATTTCGGTCATGGCAGATGTGCTGCCGCAATATTGCACATAATTGTCGATCCCGCCCTGATAGCGCAGCGCTTCGGGCGCAAGCGTGGGCGCAGGCAGCATCCGCGAGGTGATGCGAAAGCCCACATCGGGGGAGACGGTGTCTTTCATTCCATCCCAATCAGACACCAGCAGCGGCAGGCCTGCGGCCATGCCTTCCAGCGGGGCAAGCCCAAAGGTTTCTTGAATGTTATCAATCAAAAAGGTGAACACATCTGCGCCCGACAGGGTGGCGCGGCGATCTGCCGCCGATGCGCCATCCAGCAGGTGAAAGCCCACATCAGGCATCAGCTGCGCTGCGCCCTGTTCAAACACGCGGCGCGAATAATCTTCGCGGAACTGGCCGCACAACACGACATGCAGCTTTTGCCCCGAAAGCTGTTGTTGTGCCGCCTGCATCCCTAAAAAAATCGGCAGCGGGTCAAACTTTTCATGCGGGGTTAGGCGGGCGATGGTGGCAAAAACCACATCATTTGGCCCAGCGCCAATGCGGGTGCGCAGGGCGGCGCGGGCGGGCTCGTCGCGGGCAAAATCATCGGTATGTATGCCCAAAGGAATGACAGGCAGCATGGGGCGCGGCGGCAGGTTTGCCCCAAAGCGCGCGCGCAGATGTTGGTCTATCAGATCAAAGGTAAAACTCGTGGACTGTAGCACAGACGTACTGGTGCAAATAACGGCATCCCACGGGCAGACGGGGCCTGTGCGCAGTTCCATCCAGCCGTTCATGACGGCGGCGGTGGATGTGGTATGCGTAATGCCGCACAGCGACCATGTGCCCGTGCCATGTGGCGCGCGGCGCCACGCCTCGGCGGTGAAATTGGGGCTGGGGTAG
>JAIXVS010000205.1 GCA_027482795.1 Rhodobacter sp. | reverse complement strand
ATAAGGCAGGCGCGCGCCATGAAATGCTGGGCCTTCTGGGGCTAGAGACCAGCTTTGAAAAACGCAAAATGCACCTTGGCTACCGCGCCGCAACCCTTGCAGCCCCGCTGCCCCCCTTTGGCGCGGGCACGCAGCTTCGCGGCCACGAATTTCACTATGCCACAATCCTATCCCAGCCCGACGCACCGCTGGCCCATGTCACCGACGCAAACGGCGCGCCAGTGTCCGAAACAGGCTCAATGTGCCTGCACCCCCAAGGCGGGCGCGCCACGGGCAGCTTTTTTCATTTGATAGCGAGGGCCGAATGACTGGTTTTGTCTCTTTCGTATCCTCTGGCCCGGGCGATCCAGACTTGCTCACGCTCAAGGCCGTGAACCGCCTTGGGGCCGCAGATGCTGTGCTGTTTGATGATCTCTCGTCTGGCCCCATCCTTGCCCATGCCCGCAAAGGGGCCGATCTGGTTGGGGTGGGCAAACGCGCAGGCCGCCCCTCGCCCAACCAATCCCACGTCAGCCGCCTGCTGGTCGATTACGCCAAAACAGGCGCAAAAGTGGTGCGGCTAAAGTCTGGCGATAGCGGTATTTTCGGGCGGCTTGAGGAAGAGATCGACGCGCTGCGCGCCGCAGGCATCGGCTATGAAATCATCCCAGGGGTGACCACAGCCTCCGCCGCCGCCGCCGCCTTTGGCATCCCCCTCACCCGCCGCCTAGCCGCGCGGCGCGTGCAGTTTGTCACGGGCGCGGATATCACGGGCGGCCTGCCTTCGGATCAGAACTGGGCAGCGCTGGCAGATGCAAACGCCACAACCGTGGTCTTCATGGGCAAACGCAGCTTCCCCGCCCTCGCCGCCCAACTGATCGCCCACGGCCTGCCCCCCGAAACCCCCGCCCTTCTGGCCGAAGCGGTTGGCCACGAGGGTCAACGTCTGACCCGCAGCACAGTCACCGCGCTGGCCGAAACACTGGCAGAGGGGCGCAGCGATTTGGCGGGGATTATCCTGTATGGGCCGCTGGCGGAGGGCTAACGCCCCACGCCAAGCGGCGCGCAAACAAATTGCCAAATCGCGCATTGTGATTACTATCACCCACAGCTTGTCTACTATTCGATGCGCCGATCGTCGCCAGAGGTGTCAATTGAAGGTTGAATTGGTTTAGGTGACATGTGGTATCGAAACCTAGGGCGGATATAATAATGGACCCAAGTCGAAAATTCTTTTGGAGCGTTATGCTGGCAGTACTGGCGCTGCTCTTGGTGCGGCCAACAATGAATGTGGCTGGGTATTGCTGGGATGAGAATCGGTTTTTATCTGACGAAGAGTTTATTTTTAAGGCCTTGGAAGAAACGTATAGCGACTATCCCCCACGACGATACAATGGATTTGACGCGGTTAGTCAGCCGATTGAATACAAATCATTCGAGGAGTTTGTTGAGTTAAACAAAGACTGCTGCAAATTGGTTGATGAGGCAAGTGAAGGTTATCGCGTGCCGTGGATTTATAAAGCGAGAGGCTTGTCAGCAACTATGGTTGAGGTCATTTATAAGCTGGAAACTGGCACAGACGCAAAATCTGTCAGGGGTCTTCCAGCTGGTTATAATGTTGTTCATCCAAACTTCACCAATTGTGGTCGCTTGTGGAGCGAAGTCTGAAACGGAAAGAAATGATTGCATTGTCTTCCGCAGAATCCATGTCATAGACCTCTACTGCAGCAATCCATAGGCCGCGTGCTTGCACGCACCACCCCTAATCCCCGACCCACCACCCAAAACTGCGCGTGAAATCACGCACCAGACACCACCACCCCACTACCCATCCCGTGTAGTTACAGATGCAATACGCAAAAAATACGCATAACATACGCCCGCCATACGCCAAAATCCCCATAAAATAAGGCAATCTGCCGCCTTCCTCCCCCAAACGTCGCAAACCGCCCAAATCCGCCGCATTGCCGCTTGACCCTGCCCCCTTGCCATGTGCAAATACCCCCGCAAGGTGCCGAACGCGCAAAGCGCAAAGGCTGAATTGGGAATGGGATCGGTCGTACCCTCGTAGGGCGCCTTTACCCCAGCCGCCCCCGCGACTGTATGCGGTAGCGTGCTTTCATTATGCCACTGGCCGCAAGGCTGGGAAGGCGAAAGTACGCTGCGACCCGCAAGCCAGGAGACCTGCCTTGCAAGGAAAATTAACCCCGTCGGTGGGACGGAGAAAAGGGACAGACATGCATATCGAACCAGGATTGGTTGACACCGCGAAAATCGGCCTCAGCTATGCCACCGCCGCTGGCGCAGGGGCCACGGGCCTTTACTACACCGCCGCCGCCCTGCGTGAACGCGGCATTATCTCGCTGGCGCTGCGCAGCGTGATCGCCACCATCGGCGTGTTCATCTTCTTTGAAGTCATGCCGCATTTCGCCGTTGGCGTATCCGAAGTGCATTTCATCCTTGGCTCCACCCTGTTCCTGCTGCTGGGCGCTGGCCCTGCCGCGATTGGTTTGGCCGCTGGTCTGCTGATCCAAGGGATGTTCTTCTCGCCCTTCGATCTGCCGCAATACGGCATGAACCTGACCACGCTGCTGGTTCCCCTGTTCGCGCTGCACGCGCTGGCGCGCCGCGTGATCGGCCCGCAAACCGCCTATGTGGATCTGACCTATGCGCAGGTCGCCAAACTGTCGCTGACCTATCAGGGCGGCGTGGTAGCTTGGGTGGCCTTTTGGGCGATCTATGGCGCGGGCTTTGGTGCGGGCAATCTGGCCGCCATCGGCACCTTTGGCGCGGCTTACATGCTGGTTGTGATCATCGAACCCGTGGCTGATCTGGCCGTGCTGGCCGCAGCCAAAGCGCTGCGCGGCGGCAAATTGGCTGGGATGCTAACGCCCCGCCTTTACAACGCTGCCTAATCGCAGTTGAACTAAATATAGGGCGCGGGGCTGGCCTCCGCGCCCTTTTTCATGGAACTTTGACATGCACCTCACCCTGATTGGCATCGGCACAGGCAACCCCGACCATCTGACGCGGCAGGCCATGCGCGCGATGCAATCCGCGGGCCTAATCCTGCTACCTCGTAAGGGCGAATCAAAGGCCGATCTGGCAGACCTGCGCCGCGCGATACTGGCCGATGTTGCCCCCAAAACCCCCATTGCCGAATTTGATTTGCCCGTGCGGGATGAAGGCATTGCCGATTACACCACCCGCGTGAACGCATGGCACGATGCCATTGCAAAGGTCTGGGCACAAACCATCGCCCAGCACAGCACTGATGATATCGCCCTTCTGGTCTGGGGCGATCCTGCATTGTACGACAGCACCCTGCGCATCGCAGCTCGCCTCAACCCCGCACCCGAAATATCCGTCATCCCCGCCGTCACCTCAATCACGGCCATGACCGCCGCCCATGCCATTGCGCTGAACGACATCGGCGCGCCCTTTACCGTCACCACAGGGCGACAACTGCGCGAGGGCGGCTTTCCCGCTGGCGTGAACACCGCCGTGGTGATGCTAGACGGCGAGACCAGCTTTACCACCCTGCCCCCCGAAGGCATCACGATCTATTGGACAGCCTACGCAGGCATGGAAAACGAAATTTCGCTGTCAGGCCCCTTGGCGGATACCGCCCCCAAGATCATCGCCGCCCGCGCCGCCGCCCGCGCCGCCCATGGCTGGATCATGGATATCTACCTGCTGCGCCGCGTTTAACCCAACCCGCAGATGGGGGGGCTTTACCCCCCGCTGCGCTCCCCCCAAGGTATTTGCGGAGTTAGGAAGGAACAAACTCGTTGCCTGCTTCCTAACTCTTCAAATACCTTCTGGGGGTGAGGAGCGAAGCGACGAGGGGGGCGACGCGCCCCCTTTCAATCGGCGGGCATCATCGCATCGAGCAAGGCCAGCGCCTCGGGGCTGTGCCAATCTGCATCGCCAATCAGGCGGGCGACCTCTTGGCCCTGCGGGTTTAGGATAATCGTCACAGGCAGGCCCATAATGCCAATTTGCGAAGACAGAGCCGATTTGGGATCGCGCATATGAATCAGATGCCCCACACCCGCCTCATCAATAAAGCGGGTCAGTTGCGGCAGCGGGTTGCGGCCCGTGGCGAGGGCCACGACCGCCAAATCAGGCATATCTTTTGCCAGCGCGCCCAAAGACGGCATTTCCTTGCGGCAAGGCGCGCACCATGTGGCCCAGAAATTGACCAGCGCCCACCGGCCCTTAACCTCATCCAGCGAACGGGGCGCGTCATCCAGCCCCAAAAACGTGGCTTCTGGCAGGTCTTTGGGGGCGGGATGCAGGATCATCTTTTCCATATCGCCCAGGCGCAGCGCGTCTAACCCTTGGGCATTTGCACCAAGGGCAAAGCCTGTGTAAACAAGCGCCAAGAAAGACCCAAAGATAAACCGTCGCAGCACCATAGGCCCCCCATGAGCAAATCAGACCCAACCAAACCCGCCAATAGCATGTGGGGCGGACGTTTTGCCAGAGGGCCTGACGCGATTATGACCGCGATCAATGCCAGCATCAGCTTT
>JAIXVS010000118.1 GCA_027482795.1 Rhodobacter sp. | reverse complement strand
CCCCACAAACCCGCCAAGGCGCAGATAGGCCTTCAGCAAGTTTGGAACGCCCGCCAAGGCCTGCGTGCGGTTTATCTGCGCGGGGGGCAAAATATCCATCGCCACCCCATGCGGGGCGCGAGCAGTGACCCGCATTTCGGGCGGGGCAAGGTGGGTGTGGTGCAGATAGCTTAGGGGGTGCGCCAGCGCTGCCACATCCGTGCCATGCAGTGATGCGGGGCCAAACATCACCTCGACCTCGTGGCGCAGCACATATTCGGCCAGCCCATTCCACAAATGCAGCATGGCCGAGCCGCCGCGATAATCTGGATGCACGCAAGACCGCCCCAGTTCCATCAGCCGCCTGCCACTGCCGCGCAGGGGCGTAAGATCGAACTCATCCTCGGCATAAAACCGCCCGCCCTGCGCCAATGCTTCACTGCGCAGCAGGCGGTAGACGCCCACAACAGGGTTCTCACCGCGCGCTTGCCGCAAAGGGTCTATCAACAGCAGATGGTCAAATATGGCATCAAATGCGTCAATCTCTAGCCCTTGGGCATGATCGACCATCGGACCATCCGCGCCCAATTCCTGCACAAACACCAGATACCGCAGGGCTTGCGCCGCGCGCAGGTCATCTAGCCCTGCCGCAAGGCGCAACTCAAACGGCGGATCGGCGGGTTTATCGCTCATTTGCGCGGCCTTTGGCCGATACTGTGGCCCCGTTAAAAATTAAAAAGAAATTTAACATTTTTTAAACTAATATCCCGCTTAAGGTGAGAAATCGCGCGTCAGGGTGACTTGATCGCTGTCTATCTCCACTTTGCCGGCATGTTCAAAATTGACCGTTACTTTTGCCCCCACTGCCGATTGCACCTGCCCCAGCCCCCAATCGGGGCGATGCGGGTGGCGCACCAGCATTCCCGGTTCTAATAAGTTGCGCATCTTGCCCCTATCACAGGAAACATCCCTTGCTTGATCCCATCCATCTGGCTGCCCTTGTCGCCTCGCGCATATGTGACGACCTTATTAGCCCAATTGGTGCCATCGGCAACGGGGTAGAATTGATGATTATGGATGCATCGGGCGCATCCAGCCAAGAAATGGCGCTGATTGTGGAAAGCGCGGGCCATGCCAATGCCCGCATCCGCTTTTTCCGCATTGCTTTTGGCCTGTGCGGCCCCGATCAGCGGATTGGGCGGGGCGAAGTTGCGGGAATTTTGAACGATCTTGCGGCGGGTGCACGGACGCAAGTTGTCTGGAACAGCCCACAGGATCTGCCGCGACGTGACGCGAAAATGGCCTTTCTGGGGCTGATGTGTTTGGAAACTGCGCTGATCCAAGGGGGTGATATCGACATTTCCATGGGCAGCGCGGGTTGGAACCTGACCGCCCGCGCTGCGCGGATCAAGCAAGACACCGCACTGTGGGGCGGCCTTGCGCGCGATGCGAGCCCCGATGTTTACGACGATATCGCAGCAGGCCACGTCCATTTCCCCCTGCTGGCGCTTGAGGCCGCGCGCCGGCATCGCAGCATTTCGGTAAATGGGGCGGAGGTAGAGGGCGAGCTGACGATCAGCTTTTAGCTGTGGCCCAACTAAACCCTAACCGTGCCATCCCCCGTGACCAAATACTTGAAACTGGTCAACTGATCGGCCCCCACTGGCCCGCGCGCATGCATCTTGCCCGTGGCAATGCCAATCTCGCCGCCCATGCCAAACTCGCCGCCATCGGCGAACTGGGTCGATGCGTTGTGCATCAAAATCGCAGAATCCAGATGTTTGAAGAAATGCGCAGCGGTGGCGGCGTTTTCGGTCAAAATCGATTCGGTATGCTGGCTGCCATAGCGTTTGATATGGGCAATCGCCTGGTCCACCCCGTCCACCAATTTGGCGGCGATGATCATATCCAGAAACTCGCGGCCAAAATCATCGGGGGCGGCTGGCACGGTGCCTGGCACCTTCAGCAATTCGCCTTCTGTGCGCACTTCGACACCTGCCTTGATCAAATCTTCAATCAAAACCGCGCCGTGTTTGGTGTAAAACTGCCAATCAATCAGCAGGCATTCGGCAGCGCCGCAAATACCCGTGCGGCGGGTTTTAGCGTTCAGCACCACGCGGCGGGCCTTTTCAAGATCGGCATCGCGGTCGGCGTAGACGTGGCAAATGCCTTCTAAATGCGCAAAGACAGGCACCCGCGCCTCGCGCTGCACAAGGCCCACCAGCCCCTTGCCGCCGCGCGGCACGATCACGTCGATGTAATCCACCGCGCCCAGCATTTCTGACACCATGGCGCGGTCAGATGTGGCCACCAGTTGGATCGCCGCTTCGGGCAGTTTGGCCGCTCGCAAGCCCTCTACCATACAGGCATGAATTGCTTCCGATGAATTCTGGCTATCCGAACCCGCGCGCAAAATCACCGCATTGCCCGCCCACAGGCACAGCGCCCCCGCATCGGCGGTGACATTGGGGCGCGCCTCGAATATCACGCCAATCACGCCCAATGGGGTGGCGACGCGCTGAATATGCAAACCGTTCGGCCTATCCCATTCGGCCAAAATGCGGCCTACGGGGTCTTTCTGCTCGGCAATCGCGCGCAGGGCATCGGCGATGCCGCGCAGGCGCGCGGCGTTTAGCATCAGGCGGTCGAGCATGGCTTTGGACAGGCCCTTTTCCTCGCCCGCCGCCAAATCCAAGACGTTGGCATCCAATATCTGCGTCTCATTGGCCAAAATCGCCGCCGCCGCCGCTTGTAGGGCCACGACCTTCCGCTCGGACGAGGCAATCGCCAATTCCGCCGCCGCGGCCCGCGCCTTTTGCCCCATCTCGCGCATCAACGCGCCTGCATCAAAACTCATCTTTCGCCCTTTCATACAGGCCCAAATATCCTCGCCGAAGGCTCCCGCCCTAAATGACCAAATCATCCCTATGGATCAAGGCCGCCCGCCCCGCATAGCCCAAAATCGCCTCGATATCGCCCGACCGGTGCCCCGCAATCGCGCGCGCCTCATCGGCGGTATAGCGGATCAGGCCCTTGCCCAAAACATCGCCATTCGGGGCCAGTATCGCCACAGGCTCGCCGCGCCCAAAGCGGCCTGTCACCGCAGTCACGCCAGCGGGCAGCAGCGATTTGCCCTGCGCCATTGCGCCTACCGCGCCTGCGTCCAGCCGCACTTCGCCGCGCGGCTTCATCGCGCCAATCCAGCGTTTGCGCGCGGCCTGCGGATCGCCTTTGGCCAAAAACCATGTGCGCGCCGCGCCTTGCGCCAGCGCAGTCAGGGGGCGCAGGGTTGACCCTTCCATAATCGCCATAGCGCAGCCGCCCGCAACGGCGGTTTTCGCCGCCATCAGCTTGGTCTTCATACCGCCTTTGGACAGGCCCGAGATGGGATCGCCGGCCATCGCCTCGATTGCGGGGGTGATGGTTTCGACCAGATCGAACCTTTGCGCTGTGGCGTCTTCTTTGGGGTTTGCCGAATAGAACCCATCGACATCGGACAACAAAATCAACTGATCTGCGCCCACAGTCACGGCGATTTGCGCAGCCAGTCGGTCATTATCGCCAAAGCGAATTTCATCTGTGGCAACCGTATCATTTTCATTCACAATCGGCACCACGCCAAGCCCCAGCATGGTTTCCATCGTCGCGCGGCTGTTGAGGTATCGGCGGCGATCTTCCGTATCTTCCAGCGTCACCAAAACCTGCCCCGCGATAATGCCATGCGGGGCCAGCGCCTCGGAATAGGCGCGCGCCAGTTGGATTTGCCCCACGGCTGCCGCCGCTTGGGATTGTTCCAACGTCAAGTCGCCCAGCCCTAGGCCCAAAACCGTGCGGCCCAGCGCGATGGAACCTGACGACACCAAAACCACATCCGCCCCGCGCGCTTTGGCATCGGCCACATCGGCGCACAGCGCGGTGAGCCAAGCGCCCTTTAACCCCGTTGCGCGGTCAACCAGCAGGGCCGATCCGATTTTCACCACCAACCGTTTGGCGGTGCGAATATCGGGTGCTGATAGGGAAGTTAGGGCTGCCATGGCGTATCATCCACCACGGGGGCCTGATATTTGATATGGGCGTGAAGCGCGCGCAATGTATCTTGCAGCCCCATGCCTGCCACGCCAGAAATGGTCATAACAGGCCCGCCAGATGCCTTTTCCAAGGCTTTCTTGCGTTTCTTGATCGCGTCCGCATCCAGCGCATCGCATTTGTTCAGGGCCACCACGCGCGCCTTATCGCCCAGCGCCTCGGCATAGGCCTCTAGCTCGGTTACGATGGTTTGGTAGTCTTCGGCCACGGTTTCAGACGTGCCATCCACCAGATGCAGCAGCACTTTGCAGCGTTCGACGTGTGCCAAAAACTGCATCCCCAAACCGCGCCCTTCGCTGGCCCCTTCGATCAGGCCCGGAATATCGGCCATCACAAATTCGGCCCCGTCAATGCCCACCACGCCAAGGTTGGGCACAAGGGTGGTAAAGGGGTAGTCAGCGATTTTGGGGCGGGCGTTCGACACTGCCGCCAAAAAGGTGGATTTGCCCGCATTGGGAAGGCCAACAAGCCCCGCATCGGCGATCAATTTCAGGCGCAGCCAGATGGTGCGCTCAATCCCCTCTTGCCCTGGGTTGGCGCGGGCGGGGCTGCGGTTGGTAGAGGATTTGAAGGCCAAATTGCCCCAGCCGCCATTGCCGCCCTTGGCCAGCAAAACGCGCTGGCCTACGGTGACCAAATCGGCAATCACCGATTCCTCGTCTTCATCCAAAATCTCGGTGCCCACGGGCACGCGCAGGATGATATCATCGCCCGATTTGCCCGTGCGCTGCTGCCCCATACCGCCTTGGCCCGATTTGGCAAAGAAATGCTGCTGGTAGCGAAAATCAATCAGGGTGTTCAGCCCCTCAACCGCCTCGGCCCAAACACTGCCGCCATTGCCGCCATCGCCGCCATCGGGGCCGCCAAATTCCACAAACTTCTCGCGCCGAAACGACACGCAGCCCGCCCCACCGCCACCCGAGCGGATGTAAACTTTGGTCAGGTCTAAAAACTTCATGAGGTTTGGCTTTCAATAAGGATTTATGGGCGATACAGCAAAGGGGCGCGCGCCTCAAGGGTGTGGTGCGCTATAGGTTAGCCGTATGGTGCCCAGCCGAATGCCGCGCGCTTTGGAAAGCTGCTCGCGGCGGCCCGTTTCGGCAAAGCCAAGGCTGTGCAACAGGGCAAGAGAGGCAGGGTTATCTTCCCAAACCTCGGCCTCGATCTGCGCAAGGCCAGACTGCGCCATAGCGTGGGCAATCGCCTCGCGCGCATAGCCGCGCCGCTGGTGGGCGGGGTCGATGAAATAACCAAGATTGCCTTTTGTGATGCCAAGCGTTCCAATCAGCGCGCCGTGCAGAAATATCCCCCAAACTAGGCCCTCGCCTGCATAGGGCACAGCGCGGGCAAGGGTTTGGTCATAATCGGCAGGCCAAGGCCAACTGCCCAACTGACGCACCACTTCCCATTGGCTGACGATCTTATGCAGCGCGGGGGCATCATGGGGCATAAGATTGCGAAAGGTTAGGCGGGCAGAGGATTGCACGGGCAATGCGGCGATGAAATCCGCATAGGTCAAGGACATTTCGATATGCGGACGCGCTTCGCCCAAAGCGCGGCACATCTTCGTGCCCTGCCCCGTTTGCACAAAGCCAAGCCGCGCCAGAATTTGCAGCGAAGGCGCATTATCGGCGAAAGCATAGGTTAGCACGGGATCTGCACCCTTAGAAAAGTGATCGGCCAAAACCCTTTGCGCGGCCTCTTTGGCATAGCCGTGGCCCCAAGCCCTTGGAGCCAGCCAATAGCCAAGCTGCGTTTCAATCCCGCAAATGCCGACAAACCCTTGCGCGCCCTCAATTGCAAAGGTTTTGCCTGCAACAACGACATTGTTCATGAAATAATCAAAATCCGCGTCCCCATAGGGATGCGGTAAAGACGAAAGCCAGCGCGACACACGAAGATCATTCAGCGCCGCCACCACAGCGGCGCGGTCAGTTTCCAAAACAGGGCGCAGGGTAAGCCGCGCCGATGTAAGCTGGGCGCGGGTCATGGTGTTTCCCTTAATCCAGCTTTTTCACATAGGTCCAAGTCGGAACCCGCGCGCCGCGCGCCACCGAAAAGGTTTCCGCATCGCCAAGGTAGGCAAAGCCCGAATTGGTTAGCACACGGGCAGATGCGGCATTGTCCTGAAACACCTCGGCAAACAGGGTGCGGCACGATTGCGGGTTGGCGGCGATCAGGGCCTGCACGGCCTCAGACGCAATACCCGTTTTCCAGAACGCAGGGGCCACCCAATAGCTGATTTCAGATTGCCCCGCCGCCCCGTTTCCAGATTTGGCGCGCGCGCCGCAATCCATACGCTTTAGATTAATCACGCCCAGCACTTCGGGCAGGCCCGTGGCACTGCCGTCCATCACCCAAACATCTTCGTCCGCGCGCGGGGTCATGGCGCGCGCAACAAATGCCTCTGCCGCGCCCGGTGGCAAGGGATGGGGAATAGAATGCGTGCCCAGCGCCACGCGCGGGTCGCTGGCGTAATGTTCAATCAGACCCACGTCCGATTTGCGCGCGGCGCGCAAAACAAAACGGCCCGCTGCAATTTCACCCAACTGGGCGGTATTGATCATATCCAAAACCATGGCTCCCTCCTGAAGCGCATGTGGGAAACGCGTCTCCCGATTTCAATCAATGCGCGAGCCCCAAAATGGCAAAGGGGCCGGCGCATTCGCCGACCCCTTTACACATCAATTGTAAAAGTTCGGCTACTCGGCTGCCTTCACCTTTGGCAGAACCGAAATAAAGGTGCGGCCTTTGAAACCCTTTTTAAAGGATACATGGCCTTCGACCTTGGCGAACAAGGTGTGATCCGTGCCCATACCAACGCCTTCACCAGGGAACCACGTGGTGCCGCGCTGGCGCACGATGATATTGCCCGGAATGGCCAATTGGCCGCCATACAGCTTTACGCCCAAACGGCGGCCAGCGCTGTCGCGACCGTTGCGGGATGAACCGCCTGCCTTTTTCGTTGCCATTTGCGATTACTCCGTAGCTACAGCAGCGGCCGCTTTTGGCGCGCGCTTGGGTTTCGCGGGGGCTTCGACAACGGGTGCCGCAGCGGTGTTGTTGTGGGCTGCGCGGCGCGCATCTGCCGTGCCAGTTGCCGCAGCCACGCCCGACTTTTCTGCGCCAGCGGCCAGAACGTCGGTCACACGCACCAGCGTCAGATGCTGGCGGTGGCCCTTGGTGCGCTGCGAGGAATGCTTGCGGCGACGCTTGACAAAGTGGATGACCTTTTCACCTTTGATCTGGTCAATCACTTCGGCCTGCACAGCAGCGCCTGCCACGAATGGCACGCCAATGGTCAGCTTTTCGCCGCCCACCATCAGAATTTCGTTAAACTGGATTTTTTGCCCAGCAATAGCGTCCAACTTTTCAACGCGCAGCACGTCACCCGCCTGCACCTTGTATTGTTTGCCGCCTGTTTTCAGGACCGCGAACATGGGTCTTCCTTTTCTTTGCTCCGCGTTCTGTGGCAGCCTTGCGGCGTTTTGTGGGGCAATCCGTAAAGATTGGGGCCCGCCTCGAACAGCGCGCCCTTGCGGGCGTCATGAATAAAAACTTGGGCCAGAATCGCTTCTGCCCAAGATGCGGGCTTATCCATTAAAGTGCGGGCTTTTGTCAAGCAGATTGCTCTAAATATCCTGCCCCACCATCAGCCGCCCCGCCGCCAGCCCCATGCCGCGCGATTGGGCCGCGCCCATTTCATCAAAGGCAAGGAACAAAACCCCGTTCAGGGCCTGCCCCGCAGGGGATTTGGAAAACGCGATGTAACCGCGCAACTCATCATCACTTAGCGGCGTGTAGGCCATGGCCAGAAACGGATACAGCCAATCTGCCGTATCTGCGCGCAGCTCGGCCTCTTGGCCGCGTACTTCGGCAAGCATATCGTCTTGCGTCATTTGGGCCGCAAATCCGCCCGCTTCCGCCAGCCCTTGGAAAAAGGCAAAGTTGCCATTCATGGCAGAGGATACATTAGATTCGATCAGGTCCGTGGCCGCCACAATATCGCGGATCAATTGGGCGCGCTGCGCGCTGGCAGGCATCGGGTCGGCCAAAAGGTCGGCCCAAGATTGCTTGGCAGCCGCTTCGACGTCGGGGTCCAGCAAGGCCTCGCGGGCGGAAAGTTCCAAATCCAGCATACGCTGACCCATCGGCGTATTGAAATAGTCCAGCGCCTGCTGCAAATCGCCTTGGTTCGCGCTGGTCATGGCAGGCAGCAGCCCAGCATCAAAAGCCGCGCGCGCTGTTACGGGGTCAAACAACGTCGCGACGGCATCTGTCCATTTGGCGGGAGAGGCACCGCCGAACAAATCTGGCGCAACCTCGGCCGCATTGGCGACAGCCTCGCGCGACATGATGGTCAGCGTTTTGTCCATCTGCAACACATCGCCCAAACTGCGCACCATCTCGGGCGTGGCACGCGCAGGGTTGGATGCAGCCAAGATCACGCCGAAAACAGCTACGCCAATCCAATGTCGCATGAAATCATCCCGTTTATGAAGAAACCCGATGGGTAATATAGCGCAAGTTGCCACCAATTCCACGGGCCCATTTCGGCAAATTTTGCGCGCCGCCCCACACCTGTAACATGCCCGTAACATGCCCGCCCGAAAACACGCCGCACCCCACCCCGCGTCGCGCCAATGTTTTCGACACAATATCGCCAAACAGGGCTTGCAAGCCCGCGCCCCAGCGGCTAAATCGCCGCGACGGCCCTGTTGCGGAGAGGTGGCAGAGTGGTCGAATGCGTCGGTTTCGAAAACCGATGTCGGTTTGCGCCGACCCAGGGTTCGAATCCCTGTCTCTCCGCCATACTCACATCCCCGCCTATCCTTCACGCAAAACCTTATGCGAAGTGGCAGGCGGTTTGGTGTGTTCCTAATTTAGCTTCGGGCCTGTGTGCGGCGCAGATGTCGGTGGCTTTGGGGCAGCGGGTGCGGAATACGCAGCCAGAGGGTGGGGCCATGGGCGATGGCAGATCGCCCAGCAGGGGGATCGCTTGCTTGGCCCGCGCGCGCGCGGGGTCGGGGATGGGAACAGAGGACAGCAGCGCCTGCGTATAGGGGTGCGCGGGGGCTGCGAACAGATCGTCTTTGCTGGCCGCCTCCATCATGCGGCCCAGATACAGAACCATCACCCGATCCGAGATGTGTTTGACCACCGACAGATCATGCGCGATGAAAATCATCGCCAGCCCCAGATCACGCTGCAAATCAGACAGAAGGTTTATCACCTGCGCTTGGATCGACACATCCAGCGCCGAGACAGGCTCGTCACAAATCAGCAGTTTTGGCTCGCAGATCAGGGCGCGGGCGATGCCAATGCGCTGGCATTGCCCCCCTGAGAATTCGTGCGGATAGCGGTTGATTTGGTTGGGCAGCAGGCCAACCCGATCCATCATCAATTGCACGCGCGCGCGCACTTCGGCGCTTGGCAAATGGGGGTGGTGGGTCTTCAGCGGCTCGGCAATGATCCTGCCCACGGTCATACGGGGGTTTAGGCTGGCCAGCGGGTCTTGGAACACCATCTGAATTTGCGAGCGCAGGGGCTGCATTTGCGATGGGGTCAGCGCCAGCAGGTCAGTTTTCCCTTTCCACACCGCCTGCCCCGTGGCGGGAACAAGCTGAATAATGGCGCGGGCAAGGGTCGATTTACCGCAGCCAGATTCGCCCACAATGCCCAGCGTCTCGCCAGCCTTAACGCTAAAACTTACCCCGTTTACAGCGTGCAGAACCGCAGGCTTTTGCCACGGCATCGCACCCGCGCGGCGCAGGGTAAAGGACACCTGCAAATCACGCACATCCAAAAGGGCTGTCATGCCATATCCTCCAAACGGCGATTGCAGGCCCGCGCGCGGGCGGGGGCGAAGGGCAGCAAATCGGGCATCGTACTGGCGCAGGCGGGCAGCACCATATCGCAGCGCGGGGCAAAGGGGCAGCCGACTTGGGCCTTGGTCATATTGGGCGGGCTGCCTGCAATAGCGCGCAGCGCGCCGCCTGTGCTTTCAAGGCGGGGAATGGCCGCCAGCAACCCGCGCGTATAGGGGTGGCTGGGGGCGGCGAACAGATCGTCGACGGGCGCTTGTTCCATCACGCGCCCGCCGTACAGCACAATCACTTCGCGGCAAAAGCCCGCAATCACGCCCAGATCATGGGTTATCAGCATGGTCGCCATGCCAAACTCGCGTTGCAATTCGGCCAAAAGCTGCATGATTTGCGCCTGTACCGTTACGTCCAGCGCGGTTGTCGGCTCGTCTGCAATCAGAAGGTCTGGTTTGCACAAAAGCGCCATCGCAATCATAATGCGCTGGCGCATCCCGCCCGAAAATTCGTGCGGATAGAGGCGGATGCGCTGCCGTGCACCCGGAATTTTCACGGCATCCAGCATTTGGGCGCTTGCCGCGATGGCATCGGTTTTCGACATACCCTTATGGTGCACCAAAACCTCGGCCATTTGGTCGGACACGCGCATATAGGGGTTCAGCGCGGTCATTGGGTCTTGGAACACCATGGCAATATGGTTGGCGCGCAGGGCATTGAGGGCCGGCTTTGTTGCGCCCAAAATCTGCGTGCCATCAAATTTGACGGACCCGCGCGCGCGCCCGTTTTTGGCCAAAAGCCCCATGATGGCAAAGGCGATCTGGCTTTTGCCCGACCCGCTTTCGCCGACAATGCCCAGCGTCTGGCCGCGTTCTAATGCAAAGCTGACCCCATTGACGGCGTTCACCGTGCCATCCGCCGTGGCAAAGGAAACGCCCAAATCGTTCACATCCAAAAGGGCCATATCAACGATCCTTGGGGTCTAAAGCATCGCGCAACCCATCGCCCACAAAGAAAAAGGCGAACATGGTGGCAACAAAGAAAAACAGGGGAAAGGCCAGTTGCCAGATGGTGCCATAGCGCATCGTGCCAGCCCCTTCGGAAATCAGCCGCCCCAGCGAGGTGAGGGGTTCTTGCACGCCGAGCCCCAGAAAGGAAATAAAGCTTTCGGTCACAATCATTTCAGGGATCAGCAGCGTGGCATAAACCGCCACAATGCCCAGCAGATTGGGGATGATGTGGCGCAAAATGATGATGGGGGCTGGCACGCCAGATGCGCGGGCAGCCTCTATAAACTCGCGCCCTTTTAAGGTTAGGGTTTGGCCGCGCACAATCCGCGCCATCGACAGCCATGACAAAAGACCAATGCCCAAAAACAGCATGAAAAGCGAACGGCCAAACATCACCAGCAGCAGGATGATGACAAACATAAACGGAATGGCCAAAAGAATATCGACAATGCGCATCATGATCTGGTCTGTGCGCCCGCCGACATAGCCCGCAATCGCGCCATAAAGGGTGCCAACCACCACCGAAATCA
This sequence comes from Rhodobacter sp., assembly GCA_027482795.1. Taxonomy (GTDB): domain Bacteria; phylum Pseudomonadota; class Alphaproteobacteria; order Rhodobacterales; family Rhodobacteraceae; genus Cypionkella. The sequence continues at coordinate 1,772 of JAIXVS010000118.1, read as the reverse complement.
GCGCGCCAATAATGCCCACCAACAGCGAAATGCGCGTGCCTTGCGCGGTGCGCGCCAGCATGTCGCGGCCCAAATCATCCACGCCAAAGTAATGCCCATTGGCCATGGCGGGCGCGCCCAGTTCGGCGGCCTTGCCCATTACGGCCCAGTCTATTTCCTCGTATGACCAAGGGGCAATAAGCTCGCCAGTCAGCGCGAATAGGGTGATGAGCACCAGCGCAATAAGCCCACCCACCGCCGCGCGGTTGCGCATGAACCGCGCCCGCGCATCCGCCCAAAGGGATCGGCCTGCCACCTCGTCTAAGCTTGCCAGACGCGCGGCAAGGGCGGTCATATCAATTGGGGACAGTATCATGTTAATACCTGATCTTCGGGTCGATCCAGGCGTATAGGATATCGACGATAAGATTGAACAGAATGGTCAGAAACCCCACCAACAGCGTGACGCCCATCATCACCGCGTAATCGCGGTTCAGCGCGCTATCGACAAAGGCTTTGCCAATGCCGCCTGTGGAAAAATACATATCCACCACAACCGAGCCTGTGATCATTGCCACAAAGGCAGGGCCTAGATAGGACAAAACAGGCACCAGCGCAGGTTTGAAGGCGTGGCGCATAATCACCTTATATTCGGGCAACCCTTTGGCCCGCGCCGTGCGGATGTGGTTCGAGGTCAGAACCTCTAGCATCGAAGATCGCATAATCCGCGCGATAGACGCCATATAAGACGTGCCCAGCGCGATCACAGGCATGATAACATAGGGCCAAGCCCCGCCTTCCCAGCCGCCGCCTGGCAGCCAGCCCAGCCAAAGGGTAAAGACCAGCACCAAAATCGGGGCCAGCACGAAATTGGGCAGAACCTGCGCACCAATGGCAATGCCCACGGCCAGATAATCGGCTGCGGAATTCTGGTAAACCGCAGCCGCAATTCCAAGGCCAACGCCGCCCACGACCGCCAGAACAAAGCCAATCGCACCATAAGTCAGCGTTACAGGAAAGCCCTGCGCGATAATCTCATTCACGGTGCGGTCTTTGTAAATGAACGACGGGCCAAAATCGAAATGCGCGACAATGCCCCAGACATAGGACAGCATCTGCCGCCACAGCGGTTGATCCAGCCCGTATTTGGCATTCAAATTCGCCAAAACCTCGGGCGGCAAAGCCTTTTCTTGCGTGAACGGGCCACCCGGGGCCGCGTGCATCAGCAAAAACGACAAGATTATCAAAATCAAAAGCGTGGGGATGGCGACCATCACCCGCTTGAATATAAAGGATAGCATCGCCTGCCCCCAATAAAATGCGCCAAGGCCACCCCCGCAGGGTTGGCCTTGGCAAGGGACTGGTTACTGCGCAACCCGATACAGGTCTTTGGCGTACCAAGACTGCATCACGTTGTTTTCAGGCAGGCCTTTGATATCGGGCTTGACCATATCCACCTTGGCATAGTGGTAGATCGGGATCATGGGCATGTCGGCGGCCAGCAAACCTTCGGCCGCAGTGTAGTCGGGGTTTGGATCATCCATGGTTTTGGCATCTTTCAACAACGCGTCATATTCGGCGTTATTGTATTTGCCATCGTTGTTGCCCGAATAAGACGCGAACAAATCAAGGAAGGTCGACGCCTCGTTATAATCGGCGCACCATGCATAGCGGGCCATTTCAAAATCGCCTGCGCGCATTTTGTCGGTGTGCACTTTCCATTCGTAATTGTTGGGGGTCAACTCCACGCCCAGCTTTTGTTTCCACAACTGCTGCACGGCCACGGCGATTTT
>JAIXVS010000142.1 GCA_027482795.1 Rhodobacter sp. | reverse complement strand
GCGACGAATTACAGCTATGCGCCACGCGCATGGCAGGCATTCCAAAACTGCGCAACCGAATCGTTACAAAAGGTTTACAAGCACCCAAGCCCGATAATTGCAAGCTGGCACCGCATAACACAAGGACGACGTAATGTTTGATTCGATTGACAGCACGGCTTTCAACTTTGAACAAGGTCAGCGCGCGCGCAAACTGTTTGCGGCGGTTGTTTTGGCGGCCTTGGACGATGCAATCGCTGATGACAAAAAATATGGTAACGGCCCCGATCAGATTGCCCGCTGGGCCCGTTCGCGCGATGGTCGCGAAGTGCTGTCTTGCGCGGGGATCGACCCGAACGAACGTGTTGTCAAAGGCCTGATGGACTTTGTTGGCAAGGGTGTTCGCACATCTGTTGCGCTGTCGCGCGAGGAAAGCGAACGTCGCCATGCGGCTGAATTGGAACAGGCAGAAGCTGCTTAAGGCCTGCCCGAACACAGCATAAAAAACGCGCCCTAGGGCGCGTTTTTTGCTTTGCGATCAGTGTCTTACGCTATTCTAATTCATGGGCGGCCAGCATTCGGCCCACTTCGGCGCGCACCAATTTGCGGATGTTGCGCGTGATACGTTCGCCCATCGGCCCTGCCATTTCTTCGCGGAAAATCGCCTGCACCATGGCGCGCAGTACGTCTTCGTCAAACAGCACTTCTGGGGATGCTTGCGGGGGCGCGGCGTTGAAATTCGGCTCGCGGAAGGCTTCTTTGGCCTGCGAGAACACCTCTTCCTCAACCGCTTCGCCTGCAAGTTCGGCAATCACCCGCGCTTCGGCGGCATTGGCCCAATCGACATCGGGTTCGATGGTGCCGTGCAGGCTTTGGGCTGCATCGGCGCGGTCATCGGCCTGTTCATCGGCGCTATGATTAATTTCCGCATCGTGAAAGGCTGCGGATTCGCTGCTGCGCCAATCGGGTTCTGGCGGCGCATCCAGTTTGTGCCCATCAAAGGCGTTCGGGGCCATATCGAACAGGCGCGCGTTCGGATCGATCCGAAAGCGATCTTCGCCTGACGCGTCATAACTGTCGCTGTCTTCATAGTCTTCACTGCGCAGGCTTGGGGCGCGATCCGCTGGTTGCCATGCCGAGTCGTTGGAATCTTCTAGCGCTGGCGGGCGATGGTCTTGGGCCGTGTGATATTTTTCGTCCGCAGGCTGCTGTTCTGCGCCAAAATGTTTTGCAGCCTCTGTTGCAGCAGCGCGGGCCTCAATCTCGCGCCATTCGGCCTGCTGCTCTTCCAGGCGGGCTTCGGCCTCGCGTTTGGCAGTCTCTTCGCCCAAGGAAAACTGCCGCGATTGCGGACTTGGCGCACTGTCGAAACCGCCAACATCTGCCAAGACCGATTCAACAGGTGGAAAGGCCGCACGGCGCGAGGGGCGGCGCACGGTTGCAAATTTTCCAGCCGCGTCTTCGATACGCTGTTCGGGGGCCAGCACCAGTTTTTGTGCGGTATCGGCAACCGCAGCCAGTCTGGCGCGATCGGCAGGCTTTAGATCCTGAGCAACCAAACGACGTATCGAGGAGAGAACATCCTCAATCTCGTTTGAACTCATCGGCTCGGCCATCTCGTTCCCCGCATTGTTTCCCAAACATTAACGCGCCGCCGCGCGTCTTACAACCATAAGCCACTTTACACGGGGCAACTTCGGCAGATTTTGGGCAAGCGTAAGGCAAATGCACGCATTGCGGGAAAAACATCGATCAAAAAGCGAACAGCGCGATCAGTTGCCTGTTTTTTTGCCGATGCGGTCCAATGCGGCGCCCTGCTTGGTTGGGGGAAAGAACACAGGCGGCGCATTTTTGGCGGCGTTATAATAGGCTTCCACGTCATATGTCGGAATGCCAAGGTTCAGCTTTTCGGCGGTCAATCGGCCCATTGCAGCCAAAACTTGATACACGCCCACATAGCGGTTCGCCTCGGCCTCAAGTTTGCTGGCACGGGCAGACAGCAATTCTTGTTCGGAATTCAGCACATCCAGCGTAGTGCGCGATCCAAGATTGGCCTCTTCGCTAACCCCATCAAATGCCTTTTGCGCCGCTTCAATCTGCGCCACACCAGCCACAACCGATGCGTTGGACACAGCCAGCACCGCCCAAGCGCGGCCCAGCGCTTCATCAACCTGAAGGGCTGCTTGCAGCTGGCCTGCCACAGCACCCTCTTTTTGGGCCAGCGCCTTGCGCAGGGCAGATGCCTGCCCGCCGCCCGCGTAAAGGGTTTGGTTCAGCGACAGCGCAGCCACGGTCGTGTCAGCGCCTGTACCTAAATCTTCGGACACGCTGACCTGCGCCGAAACAGATGGCAAAAAGCCGCCTTTGGCAACTTTCACCTGCAAATCGGCGATTTTCACCTGCGCTTGCGCCTGCAAAATCGAAGGATGCCCCGCCTGTGCCAGCGCGCGCGCCTCTTCCAGCGTTTTTGGCAGGGCGGGCAGGTTGGGCAGGTTTTTCAGATTAGCAGGATAGGCCCCAATCGCGGCCTTATACACCTCGCGCGCGATGGATAGCTCGCCTTGGGCAGCGGCAAGCCCTGCTTGGGCGGCGGCAAGGCGCGCTTCGGCCAAAGACACATCTGTCAGCGTGACTTCACCCACATCAAAGCGGTCTTGGGCGGCGCGCAACTGTTTGGCAATCAGGCGGGTGTTAGATTCGCGCAGGGCCACAATTTCAGCCCGCAGGCCCACGGTGACATAGGCCGACACAGCATTCAGCAACACCTGATGTTCAACATTGATCAGGCCCGCACGGGTGGCCATCACCGCCTCGCGCGCAATGGCAACACCGTTGCGCCCGCGCCCGCCTGCATACAGGTTTAGGCTGGCTGTCAGGCTTTGCGTTTCCGAGTCGCCAAAGATGGATGAGCTGTCTCTTTTGCTGGCCGTATATTCAATAACGGGCAAAAGCCGCGCAAAGGCTGCGCCCTCATCCTCGTCTGCCGCGCGCAAGACCGCCTGATTTTGCGCCAAAAGGTTCGATGATTTATAGGCCGCAATCAACGCATCGGCCAAGGTTTCGGCCTGCCCTAAGTTTGGTAAAACCAACCCAAAGGAAACGACTACCGATGAAAAAATCTTGCGCATCTTTTACACCCCTGCGCCGCAGCGCCTATGCCTTGGGGCCTTGCGCCCCTAAGCGAACATTCTGTCGCATCTAAAGCGAGAATTCGCGCGCCGCAGCAAAACCTGGCAGAATTGGCAGGGCCGCATTGAACGAAAAACGCCATGTCACGTCTTTACCAGATTTATAGCCAATTTTAGCAATGCCAAGGGGGCCAGACATGAAAACAGCCGCAATGCGCCCGCCATCGCGCAGCTGTGCCAAAATTTCAGGCGGCACCACTTCAACCCCGCCTTGTACAATTGCCACATCATAGGGGCCTTGGCCCGCCGCTCCTGCGGCCAAGGGGCCGTGGACAACAGATACATTGCCAACCCCCAGCGCGGCCAGTTCTGTCTGCGCGTGATCGGCCATCGCCTTATCTTCTTCCACCGCAACCACCGATTTGGCAATGCGCGCGATCACCGCCGCCGAATAGCCAAGCCCGCAGCCAATATCCAAAACCGTCTCGTCTGGGGTGATATCCAACGCATCCAGCAGTTTGGCAAAAACGCGCGCATCCAGCACCACGCGGCCCGCGCCCAAGGCCACATTATCCCCCACATAGGCCGCATCGCGCAGCGCCTGCGGCACAAAAACCTCGCGTGGGATGGCCAGCATGGCCGCGATAATGGGAAATTTGGTCACATCCGAAGGGCGCACTTGCGTGTCAACCATCATCACACGGCGGGCAGCAAAATCAGTCATCGGTGTGATATCCCCATACAGCGTGGCACTGCATTTCTTTTGCCACATTTGCCTTGCAGGGAAAAGGGGCAAATGGGGCGGATTTTTTGCGGCTTTGGGCGCAAGGGGCTTTGCCATGGCGCGCAGGCGGCCTAGATACGGGGCAAAATGTAAGGAAATTTACCGATGTCACAGGCAGCCATAGATGCGATCACAGCGCCACAGCCCGATGCCTTTCGCACCGCGCTGCGCAATTTGGTGGGGCAAGTGTCGGTGATCACGGTGATCGGCGCGGATGGCGCGGCTACGGGTTTGACGCTGACCTCTGCCAGCGCCCTTTCGACAACGCCGCCCTTGATGATTGCCTGCGTCAACCGCACCGCCTCGGCCCATGGCAGCCTGCGCCTTGGGGCGGTGATTGGCTGGCAAGTGCTGGGCGCGCATCACCAAGCGGTGGCCGAGCGGTTTTCGGGCAAAGACGGCGTGCAGGGTGCAGCACGCTTTGCGGGTGCAGATTGGCACGAAGAATTGGGCGCGCATCTGCTGGAAGGCGCGGCCATGGCCTGCGCCGCACAAATCGATAGCCTTGCCGATCATGCAAGCCATACTGTGGTTGTCGCGCGAATTTTATCGCTGCACGCGCGTGCGGTTGCAGGCACGCTGGCCTACCGCGATGGGGCCTATTTGGCCCTTGCCTAAACAGGCTTGACCGCGGCGCGCAAAGGCAGTCTGCTGGGGCAAAGCGAAAGGGAGAGCGCGATGCTTAAAGGGATTGATCCACGGCTGACGCCTGATGTGTTGCACGTTTTGGCCATGATGGGGCATGGCGATACGCTGATTTTATGCGATACCAATTTCCCCGCCGAAACCATCGCGCAGCAAACCACCTACGGGCAAATCGTGCGGATGGATAACCTGCCAGCCGCCAGCGCCGCCGAGGCGATTTTGTCGGTCTTTCCGCTGGATACTTTTGTCGATGATTTTGCAGCGCGTATGCAGGTGGTGGGCAATCCGTCCGAAATTCCCGCCGTGCAGGCCGAAGTGCAAGCGGTGATTGACCGCGCCGAAGGCAAGCCGCGCCCGATGCTGGGGGTCGAACGCTTTGCCTTTTACGATTTGGCCGCGCAAAGCTTTGCCGTGGTTCAAACGGGCGAGCGGCGATTTTACGGCTGCATCATGCTGCGCAAAGGCGTGATCGGGCCAGAGGCTTAGCGCATGAAAACCATCGTCATTTTGGGAATTTTCGTGGCCGATACCACCTACCGCGCCCCGCGCCTGCCTGTGATGGGCGAGACGATTTTGGGCACAGGCTTTGCCCTTGGGCCCGGGGGGAAAGGGTCTAACCAATCGGTCGCAGCGGCAAAGGTCGGCGGGGATGTGCATTTCATCACCCGCCTAGGCCGCGATGATTTTGCCAAATTGGCGCAAGGCGTTTGGGCAAATGCAGGGGTAAACCCCGCCGTCATTGAAGATGAAGGCAGCTATACGGGGGCGGCCATGATCTTTGTCGATCAGGCCAGTGGCGATAACGCCATTATTGTCGCGCCGGGCGCGGCAGGGCGAATCTCGCCCGAAGATGTCGCCGCGCACGAGGCGCTGATCGCCCGCGCGGGGATATTTATCACCCAGTTGGAACAGCCCCTGCCCGCTGCCGAGGCGGGTCTTGCCTTAGCGCGCAAGCACGGGGTGATGACCATTCTCAACCCCGCACCCGCTGCCCCCCTTACCGATAAGATGCTGGCGCTGTGCGATATCATCACCCCGAATGAAACCGAGGCCGAGGCGCTAACAGGCATACAGGTGACCGACCGCGCCAGCGCCGAAGCCGCCGCAGATGCGCTGATGGCGCGGGGCGTTGGCGCGGTGGTGCTGACATTGGGCGAGCGGGGCGTTTTGTATCGCGGCGCAAACGGCAGCTTGCACGTTCCCGCCTTTAGCGCGGGCCCTGTTGTGGAAACCACAGGCGCAGGTGATGCTTTTAATGGCGGCCTCGCCGTGGCCTTGGCCGAAGGGCGCGATATGGGCGATGCGCTGCGCTTTGGCTGCGCGGTGGCGGGTATTTCCGTCACCCGCGCGGGGGCGGCGGCCTCTATGCCGTCGCGCGCCGAGGTGGATGCGCTGCTGGCAGCGGTTTAGGCGCAAAGGGGGCTTTGCCCCCAAACTTGCGAAGGAACTTCGCAAGTCTTCGCTTCGCTCACCCCCAAGATATTTGTGGAGTTAGGAAGGGGGTAGAAACTATCTGCGTGCTTCCTAACTCTACAAATACCTTGGGGGAAGCCTGCTTGCAGGCTGGGGGCAAAGCCCCCACTGCGCGCTTGTACCCTAGAATTCCCACCACATATGCGGGCGGCGCTGGGTAAGGCTGGGATGCACTGCTTCGGACGGATCGCGGCCAATTTTGCGCCGTTTGCGCGCAATGAACCACAGGCCAAAGCCGCGCCATGTGCCCACCATGGGTGCGTTCACATCGCAAGGAAATTGCGCGCGCCAGTTTTCGGGCAGGTTTAGCCCCATGTCTTCGGCCCGCTCCAGCATCCATGTCAGCGGAATATTGGCCAATGTGCGGCATTCGGGGTAGCGGCCAATATGGCCGCCAATATCGCCATGCGCGCCTGCAAACCAGACCTGCTGCACCTGCGCCGCGCTGTTTGGACGGCTGTCCCAGAGTTCGGGGGTAAAGGCTGCGCGGGTTTCATCGGCGGCAAGGGCGTGAAAGCCCGCATCGACCACATCGGACAGGTATTTGTCTGGAAAATCATGCACCTTGGATACAAACCGCCACAAGATAGGCACCCGCAGGCCCAGCGCCTTGACCGTATCCCAGACGCCCACCATGCGAATGCGTGCGGCAGGATGGCAGTACAGGCGCGCAAATTCGCGTGCGGCGGGGCTTGTGCCGCCGCGCGTATAGTGGCGAAAGGCAAGGTTAACTGCGCTTTGTGTGGCATGGCTGTGTTTGAGCAGCCCCACGCGCCCCAGCATCCCCGCCAGCGCGCGCACGGCATAGGCCCCACGCGAATAGCCAAACAGAAAAATGCGGTCCCCCTCGCGGTAGTGGCTTGCCAGCCAGCCATAGGCGCGCAAAATCTGCGGGTTCACGCCGCGCCCTTCGATAATGTGCATACCCTTGCGCCAGCTTTCCCATTGCTGGCCGGGTTCATAATAGACATTGTGCAATGCATGACGGTGGCGCGTGCCGTTTTGTGTCAGCAGATGATACAAAAGCCCTGCGTTGCCCTCTTGCCCCGCCTCTAGTGTTGACAGCGTGCCATCCAGAATAATCACATGATCGACCGCGCCGCGCGGGCCGCTGGCGGGCACATCGGCGGCGGCGGTTTCCACCGTGACATGGCCGTTCCACCAGCGCCGCGCGCGTTCCACCAGTGACATGCGTTTTGCCTTTGCCAAACCACTTCACCCAAGTTTGCCCTAGGCTTACCAATACAGCGTTAACGCCGCGATCCGCAAATCTTGCCGCATTACAGATCAGCACAGATAGAAAAACGCCCCCGAAGGGGCGTTTTATCGCGTAACGTCGCGTTTAACTGCGCAGGTTTACAGGCCAAGGCCCAGAACAGTAACCATGCCGAGTTCGCCAAAGCCGTTAAAACGGCTGTTGGTGACGGTGGAATAGCTGCCCATACCCGCCACAACCACATAATCGCCCTCGGCGATATCGGCAGGAAACGGCACTTCGCCCGGCAGTCGGTCAACCGAATCGCAGGTGGGGCCAAAGGTGACGCGGGCGCGAATGGGGGCGCTGCGCGGCACAAGGTTTTCCGACAGCACGGTAATGCGGTCAATAATACCGATTTGGCTGAATTCAAACATCGCGCCGTAGATGCCATCATTCAGAAACACATGGTTTTCGTCGCGCACGGATTTCACGCGCGCAACCAACGTATAGGCATCACCGCACAGCGCGCGGCCAGGCTCGCACACAAGCGCGGGCAGATCGCCGCCAAAGGCTGCGCGGGCGGTATCCGCAATCACCTTGAAAATCGCGTCGAAATTCGGCGCGGTTTGCGCATCGCGGTGGCTGGGAAAGCCGCCGCCCACGTTCAGGCGGGCGATTTTGACACCTGCCGCGCGGGCAATCACCGCCGCCTCGCGGATATAGGCGGCCCAGACCTGCGCATCATTGCACTGGGTGCCGCCATGGAACGTCAGCGAAGGGGTAAAGCCCGCCGCCGCCACCGCGCGCAGCAGCTCTGCCGCCTGCTCGCTGGTCGCGCCAAATTTTGCGCCAAAGTTATAGGCCGCGCCCTGCACGGGCAGTTTGAACCGCACCGAGATTTCCACCCGCTGCCCGCCAATTTGCACAGGCACCATCGCAATCAACTTGGCCAGTTCGGACGCGCTATCCACCGAATAGGCGGTGACCTTATGATCCACCGCAAACTGAATCTCGCTGCGCGAACGGATGGGGTTGTGATAATGTATCGCCGCATCTGGCGACAGGCGGCGGATCAGCGCAATTTCAAAAGGCGATGCGCAATCAAAGCCTTGCACGCCAGCCGTGACAAGATTTTCGATCATCTCTTCGGTGGGGTTGGATTTCACCGCATAGGTCACCAGCCCCGGAAAGCCCGCCAAAAAGCGGCGCGCGACCGATTGCACGGCAGCAGGCGAGAAGAATAATACAGGGTTTTCGGGCGCTTCCGCGCGCAGGTATTCGGTCGGATTGGTCCAGATTGTTTTCGACAGTCCCATCGGCGTTTCCTTTCGGCCAATAAGACGCTGAAGCCGCAAAAGTGCAGACCCAGCGCGGTTTTTCCAACCAGGCCAGGTGCGTATGAGCCGCCCTTTTCCTGCCATTTCAGAATGCCGCATATGCGGCACAACTTCACCGAACAAAACTATATAAATGG
>JAIXVS010000111.1 GCA_027482795.1 Rhodobacter sp. | reverse complement strand
CTTGGTGACAGGTCCCGGGGGCGCTTCGCCCCCCGGACCCCCAGAGGATGTTTGAGACAGAAAGGATGATGTGATCGTGTTTGTCGATCAATAGCCTGCCTCTGGCCGAATTGAAAGCGGGCGCGTTGCGCTGGATAGTGTGGCAGGCAACAGGGGGCGGGCATGACCGAATTTGCGTCGGCGCGGGTGGTGATCATCGGGGGCGGGGCCGTGGGGGCCTCGGCGCTGTATCACCTAGCCAAGGCCGGGTGGACAGACTGCCTTCTTCTGGAAAAGAACGAGCTGACGGCCGGGTCCACCTGGCATGCGGCGGGCAATGTGCCGACGTTTTCGTCCAGCTGGTCGATCATGAACATGCAGCGCTATTCGGCCGAGCTGTATCGCGGCCTTGGCGCGGCGGTGGATTATCCGATGAATTACAACGTCACAGGGTCGGTGCGGCTGGCGCATACGCCCGAACGGATGGCCGAATTTGCCCGCGTGGTGGGCATGGGCCGCTATCAGGGTATGGATTTAAAGCTGCTGCAACCCGATGAAATCAAAACGATTTATCCGTTTGTTGAGACGCATGATCTGCTGGGCGCGCTGTATGATCCCTATGACGGCGATATTGACCCTGCGCAACTGACCCAAGCGCTGGCCAAAGGAGCGCGCAATTTGGGCGCGCATATCGAGCGGTTTTGCCCCGTGACAGGGGCCGCGCGGGTGGGCGAGAAATGGGTTTTGAGCACGCCCAAGGGCGAGATCACCTGCGATATCGTCGTCAATGCGGCGGGCTATTACGCGCGCGAAGTGGGCAAAATGTTTGGCCGCGATTTACCGATGATGGTGATGTCGCATCAGTATTTGGTGTTTGACACCGTGCAAGAGGTAGAGGCGCGCACAAAGGAAACGGGCAAAAAACTGCCCCTCTTGCGCGATGTCGATAGCAGCTATTACCTGCGGCAGGAAAAGAACGGCTTTAACCTTGGCCCGTATGAGCGAAATGGCCGCGCGCATTGGGTGGACGAGGCCGATCCGTTTCCTGAAGATTTCAGTTTCCAGCTGTTCCCCGATGATTTGGAACGTTTGGAATGGTATATCAACGACGCCATGGCGCGCGTGCCGCTGCTGGAAAAGGCCCCCTTGGCCAAGGTCATCAACGGCCCCATCCCCTATACGCCCGATGGTAACCCACTGATTGGCCCGATGCCGGGGGTTCCGAATGCGTTTGAGGCTTGCGTCTTTACCTTTGGCATTTGCCAAGCGGGCGGCGCGGGCAAGGTGCTCGCCGAATGGGTGACGCAAGGGGCGACCGAATGGGATATGTGGTCATGCGATCCGCGCCGCTTTACGGGCTTCGAGGACGAAAAATATTGCGTGGCCAAGGGGTTGGAAGTGTACGGGCATGAATATGCCATCCATTTCCCGCACCATGCTTGGCCCGAAGGGCGGGGCAAGAAACTGTCGGCGGTGCATGACAAAACGGCAGCATTGGGCGCGCAGTTTGGCCCCTATAACGGGTGGGAGCGTGCGCTGTGGTATGCGCGGGCAGGTGATGATACCAGCGAGGCGGCGCAGCGCACTTGGGCGCGCCGCGGCCCGTGGTTTGACGCGGTAAAGGATGAATGCGCGGCGGTGCAGAATGCGGCGGGGATTTTGGACTTGCCCGGATTTTCGCGCTTTCACCTCTCGGGCGCGGGGGCGGCGGATTGGCTGGCGGCCCAGATCACAGGAAAACTGCCATCTGTGGGGCGCGTGGGCCTTGCCTATTTCGCCGATGAGGGCGGGCGCATTGTGACAGAAATGTCGGTGGCGCGTCTGGGGGCCGATGAGATGCTGCTGATTACGGCGGCGACTGCGCAATCCCATGATTTTGATTGGCTGACAAAACACTTGGGGGCGGGTTTGACCCTGACAGACCATTCGACCGAATGGTCAACGCATATCTTAACTGGCCCCAAATCGCGCGAGATTTTGGCAAGCGTATCGGATGCTGACACGGCCAAAGGCTGGCTGACGTGGCAGAATGCCAAGGTTGCGGGCCGCGAGGTGTTTTTAATGCGGGTTTCTTTTGCGGGGGAACTGGGCTGGGAAGTGCATTCGCGCGTGGCCGACACGCCAGCCGTTTGGGATGCTGTTATGGCGGCGGGCGCACCATTAGGGTTGAAACCCTTTGGCATGTTTGCGCTTAATTCCTTGCGCATTGAAAAGGGCTACCGCGCGTGGAAGGGCGATCTGTCCACCGATTACACGGTGTTGCAAGGCGGGCTGGAACGGTTTGTCGATTGGGCCAAGCCTGCGTTTCGGGGCAAGGCCGCATTGGCGGCCGAAAAGCAGCGCGGGGTGGCAAAAAGCTTTGCGACGTTGATTGTGGAGGCCCCCGATTATGACGCGCCCTATATGTCGAATATCTGGGCGGGGGATGTGATTGTGGGCGAGACGACCAGCGGGTATTTTGGCCACCGCGTGGGCGCGTCCATTGCGCTGGGGATGCTGCGTTCGGATGTGAACGTCGCGGGGCAACGCCTTGAAGTTGAGATTTTTGGGCAGCGTTACCCTGCCGTGGTGCAAGAAGATGCGCCGCTGTGGGACAGCGCGAATGCGCGCCTGCGGGCGTAAATCACCAACGGTGGAAGCGGGGGTTTCACACCCCCGCACCCCCGTGGGATATTTGTAGAGCAAGGAAGCAGGCAGATGGCACAGATACCAGCACATGCGCGCGCGGTGATTATTGGCGGGGGCGTCTCTGGCGCATCGGTGGCCTATCATTTGGCCAAAATGGGCTGGAAGGATATTGTGCTGCTGGAACGCAAGCAATTGACGTCGGGCACCACATGGCACGCGGCGGGGCTGATTGGGCAATTGCGCGGATCGGCCAATATGACGCGGCTGGCGAAGTATTCGGCTGATTTATACGTGAAACTGGCTGCCGAGACGGGGATTGAAACGGGGATGCGGCAGGTGGGCAGCATATCCGTGGCGCTGACGGCGCATCGCCATGAGGAATTGCTGCGCCAAGCCACTGTGGCGCGGATTTTCGATGTGGATGTGCAGGAGATTAGCCCAACCGAGGCTAAGGCGATGTATCCGCATTTGAACATTGGCGGTGTGGTAGGCGCGGTGCATTTGCCGCTGGATGGGCAGTGCGACCCTGCCAATATTGCCATGGCACTGGCCAAGGGCGCGCGCATGCAGGGCGCGCAGATTTTTGAGCATACCAAAGTGGTTGGCGTGACCCAAAATGCGGGCCGCGTGACGGGTGTGGATTATATCGCGGCTGACGGGGCTGCGGGGCATATTGCCGCCGATGTGGTGGTGAACTGCGCAGGCATGTGGGGGCGCGAGCTTGCCGCGCAATCAAAAGTGACGCTGCCGCTGCACGCCTGCGAGCATTTTTATCTGATCACCGAGCCGATTGCGGGCCTTGGCCATATACCCGTTTTGCGCGTGCCCGATGAATGCGCCTATTACAAATCGGACGCGGGCAAGATGATGGTGGGGGCGTTTGAACCCAAGGCAAAACCTTGGGGCATGGACGGCATCCGCGAAGATTTCATGTTCGACACGCTGCCCGAAGATTGGGATCATTTCGCCCCCATATTGGAGATGGCCGCCGAACGCCTGCCGCTGTTCCAGACCGCAGGCATTCACACGTTTTTCAACGGGCCTGAAAGCTTTACCCCCGATGATCGCTATTACTTGGGCGAGGCGCCAGAACTGGGCGGCTATTGGATTGCGGCAGGGTATAACTCGGTTGGTATTGCAGGCTCGGGCGGGGCGGGCATGGCGCTGGCGCATTGGATCACCGAAGGCGCGCCGCCCTTCGATCTGTGGGAGGTCGATATTCGCCGTGCGCAGCCGTTCCAGCGCAATCGGAAATATCTGAAGGAACGGGTGAGCGAAACGCTGGGCCTGCTTTATGCCGACCATTTCCCCTATCGCCAGATGGAAACCAGCCGCGGCGTGCGGCGCAGCCCTATTCACGACCATCTGGCCGCGCGCGGCGCGGTGTTTGGCGAGGTGGCGGGGTGGGAGCGGGCGAATTGGTTTGCCAATGAGGGGCAGGCCCGCGCCTATGAGTATTCATGGAAGCGGCAAAACTGGTTCGACAACCAGCGCGCCGAACATATGGCCGTGCGCACGGGGGTTGGTCTGTTTGATATGACTTCTTTCGGGAAGATCAGGGTCGAGGGGCCAGGTGCTTGCGCATTCTTGAACCGTGTTTGCTCTGCCCAGATGGATGTGGCCGAGGGGCGCATTGTGTATACGATGATGCTGAATGATCGGGGCGGGATCGAGGCGGATTTGACGGTGACGCGCCTTTCGGAAACCGCCTATGTTCTGGTGGTGCCAGGGGCCACGTTGCAGCGCAATTTGGCGTGGCTGCGGGCGAATTTGGGTGGCGATTTTGCGGTGATCACCGATATGACAGCGGCGGAATCGGTATTGTGCCTGATGGGGCCGCGCGCGCGCGAAGTGATGGCGCGCGTATCGCCCAATGATTTTAGCAATACGGCCCATCCCTTTGGCACGGCGCGGGAAATTGAAATTGGCATGGGGGTCGCGCGGGCGCACCGTGTGACCTATGTGGGGGAACTGGGCTGGGAGATTTATGCATCCAGCGATCAGACCGCGCATGTGTTCGAGGCCTTGGAAGAGGCGGGCGCAGAGGTGGGGCTAAAGCTGTGCGGGCTGCATACGCTGGACAGTTGCCGCATTGAAAAGGCCTATCGCCACTGGGGCCATGACATTACCGACGAAGATCATGTGCTGGAGGCGGGGCTTGGCTTTACCGTTTCGACCAAGAAATCGGGGTATATCGGGCAGGCAGCGGTAGAGGCCAAGCGCGAGGCGGGGCTTGCCCGCCGCATGGTGCAATTTGCCCTGAAAGACCCAGAGCCGCTGCTGTTTCACAACGAGGCGCTGGTGCGCGATGGGGTGATTGTGGGGCCTGTGACCAGCGGGAACTATGGGCATTTCTTGGGCGCGGCGGTTGGCATGGGCTATGTGCCCTGCGAAGGCCAGAGTGAGGCCGATGTTTTGGCCAGTCGATACGAGATTGAGGTGGCAGGGGTGCGGCATGAGGCCGTGGCCAGCCTTGCCCCAATGTATGATGCGAAATCAGAGCGCGTGCGCGCGTAACGCGCGGCGATGGATATTTGTGCCAATATGAAAGGCCGATCAAATGAATGAGATAGATACAAACATTGCCGATGACTGCGCGCCAGCACGTGCGCGCCGTTCGGGCGGGCGCGAGGCGCGGGTGGCGCTG
>JAIXVS010000201.1 GCA_027482795.1 Rhodobacter sp. | reverse complement strand
TGGCCCATGCTATGTTTGACCTGCCGATCTTGCAGCTGTCGCAAACCATCCGCACAGGCCCATCGCAATGGCTGGCCGAAGGCGTGGCAAGCTTTGCGCTGCTGCTGGCGATACTGGGGGCCATCAACGCCCGCGCCAATGTGGCGGCTGTGGTGGCCTGCGTGATTGCGGCGGCCTATTGGTTCACCGCATCGACCAGTTTTGCCAACCCCGCTGTCACCCTTGCCCGCGCGCTGACCGATACATTCGCAGGCATCCGCCCTGTGGACGCGCCGATGTTTATCGTGGCGCAGGTGGTAGGGGCTTTGGCGGCAATGGCGGTGGGCGGGTGGTTGTTTCGGGGGGCGAAATAGCCCTATCTGTCAAAATGTTAGCGGAATCTTCTTTGCCCTAAGCCAAGCCCAACCGATCATCCCCGCGCCGACCAGCGCAATGCAGAACAATTGAATGACTACGCTGGAAACCAGCTTTAGGCCAAAGACTACGGGCTGGGGGGAGACCATCCATTGCGCCGCCGATACATAGGTCGTTGCACCCGCAAACAGCAGAAACAGGAAAAACACCAAAGGCAGCCATGCGCCATGTCCTGCCCGGATGCGAAAGGCTAAGCCTATCAAACCCACGCCGACTGCCGCCATCGCAGCAGCGAGAGGCAGATTTGGAACCGCCTGCGCCGCCACGATCGCCGCCATCACAAAGGCATTGCCGCCCATGACCAAGGCAGGAAGTCCAGACATGCGCACAGCCTCTTTTGCCGAGGCGTGATCGCGCACGATAATCCAAATACCGAAGAGCTTTGTGTCTGACATGGCGATGCGCCCACGGTAAATTCTTTGCAAAACCGTAGATGGGGGTGGCGTCTAATGCAAGTTAATTTCGTAAACCCCGCTCTCGCCCAAATGAAAAGCCCCCACTTTTCAGCAGGGGCCAGACATCGGGGCCAAGGTCTTTCGACAATCACCCCCAGCTTTGATGATTGTTGCGCCGTAAAGGCCCTAAATCACATACCGCCTTCGCGCTGAAGTTTCTTCCGCGCGAGCTTGCGCGCACGGCGCACGGCTTCTGCGGATTCGCGCGCTTTTTTCACGGAGGGTTTTTCGAAATGTTGCTTAAGCTTCATTTCGCGGAACACGCCTTCGCGTTGCAGCTTTTTCTTAAGGGCCCGAAGGGCTTGCTCAACATTGTTATCACGGACGCTGACCTGCATGTGGTTTTCACCACCTTCCTAAGCTAGAGTTGCACAAATTGTGCAGGCCTGTTGTCCTTAGCAAATATGTGCTATCTTGTCTACAGGCCGTAACCCAAGGGGCGCGCGATGGAAGATCATGGCATGGATAACGCAGCGGCGCAGATTTTGGCGGCCTGTTTGCCGCATGTGGCCTTTGACGGCTGGTCGGATGCCACGTTGCAGGCAGCATTGCGCGATACAGGCCATGCGCAGGTCTTAGGGGCCGCGCTGTTTCCGCGCGGGGGGGTGGATTTGGCAGCAAGCTATCACCGCGCTGGGGACGCGAAGCTGCGCGCGGCGCTGGCAGGGCAAGACCTGTCCTCCATGCGCTACCGCGACCGTATTGCCCATGCGATCCGCCTGCGGTTGGAACTGGCCGATAAGGATGCCGTGCGCAAGGGTTCCGCCCTGTTCGCCCTGCCGCGCTATGCCCCCGAAGGGGCGGGGCTGATTTGGGGCACGGCGGATGCAATTTGGAATGCGCTGGGCGATACCTCGCGCGATGTGAATTGGTATTCCAAACGCGCGACACTGTCGGCGGTTTACGCCAGCGCGGTGCTGTATTGGCTGGGCGATACATCGGCGGGCGATGCGGATACCGCCCAATTCATCGACCGTCGCATCGAAAATGTCATGGAAATTGAGAAATTTAAGGCAGGTTTGCGGCAAAATCGTATAGCAAGCGCGGTTTTGGCGGGGCCGCTCAAGCTTTTGGAAAGAATTTCTGCGCCAGAAAGGCCTCGTGATCTGCCGGGGCAGTCCTCTGGCGGCGCGTGACAAAAGGAGGGTGCGATGTCCTTGATCAACGCAATGCTGGCGATGGAAATTTCCAGCGCGGGCGGGCCAGATGTTTTAAAACCCGTTTCTGTTCCCGTGCCTGTGCCCAGCCACGGCCAAATCGTCATTCGGCTGGCCTATGCAGGGGTGAACCGCCCCGATGCGCTGCAACGCGCGGGGCTTTATGCGCCGCCGTCCGATGCCTCGCCCTTGCCGGGGCTAGAAGGTGCGGGCGTGGTTGTGGCCTTGGGGCCCGGCGTGCAGCGGTGGAGCGTGGGCGATCAGGTTTGCGCGCTACTGGCGGGGGGCGGCTACAGCGAATATGCCGCCTGCCACGAGGCGCACGCGCTGCCCATCCCGAAGGGCCTGTCGCTGCGCGAGGCGGCTTGCCTGCCTGAAACAGCATTTACAGTCTGGTCGAATGTGGTGATGCGCGGGCGCCTGCGCGCGGGCGAGCGGTTTTTGGTGCATGGCGGCACGTCAGGCATTGGGACAACCGCGATCCAAGTGGCGCGCGCCATTGGGGCGCGGGTGTTTGCGACTGCTGGCACAGATCAGAAATGCCAGCTGTGTATGGATTTGGGCGCAGAAAAGGCCATCAACTACCGCAGTGCCGATTTTGTGGCCGAAATGCGCGAGGTGGGCGGCGCTGATTTGATTTTGGATATGGTCGGCGGGCCTTACCTGCCGCGCAATATCAAAACTTTGGCCAATGATGGGCGGCTGGTGCAGATTGCCTTTTTAGAAGGGTCAAAGGCCGAGGTGAACTTTGCCGAAGTGATGATGCGCCGTCTGACCATCACAGGCAGTACCCTGCGCCCGCAATCAGACCTTGCCAAGGCCCGCATCGCAACCGAGTTAGAGGCGCATCTTTGGCCGCTGATCGAGGCGGGCGGGTTTCGTGTGGTGATCGACAGCGAGTATCCGTTGTTCGAGGCACCCGCCGCCCATTGGCGGCTGGAAAGCCCCGGCCATTCAGGGAAAATCGTGCTTAAGGTCGAACACTAGCTGACCTTTTGATCATCGCGGTAGCGGGCTTCAATTTCGGTGACAATGGTTTGCACGCGCTGGGCAAATTTGCGATCAGCGCGTGCCCGCGCCAACCGCAGCGATTGCATAAACAGCTTTGCGGTTAGCGTCAGCGGCGTAATATTCGCCGTCACATGCAGGCGCGCGCGTTTGGCTGACATTTCCACAATCTCGACCTTGGTCGTGGCATCAATGGCCGCAGACAGGGCGGCAAATTCTAACTTGCTGCTGGGGATCATATTCAGCAGGCGCAAATCCATTTTGCGCTGCCGCCCGCGAAACTGAAATGCAACGTGCCAAGACATGCCCGCCCCAGCTTGGCGCATTTTGTCGGTGCGCGCCACATCCGCGCCACGGCGCATGGCTGCGCGCTCCCACGCTTCAAAATCGGTAAGGGCTGCAAAAACATAGGCGGCTGGTGTTTCGATATCCTGCTTGGTTGAAAATTTCATTGCGGGCCTTTTCGTACCGAGAGTGGGATGTGATCCAGTAAGATATAAGGTATATGGGAACTCACCTTTTGTTAATCAATCTTGCCTGAAAGCCACGCCTCAATCAACCCTTGCGCGATAGCGCCTTTTCGGCCAGCTTTCACCGCAGGGTTGCGGCCAAGTTGCACATCCAACACCTCTTGCCGTGTCAGCCACAGCGCGTGTTCCAATTCGGCAGGATCAACGGTGATCTCATCGCTCGTGGCAAGGCCAATGCAGCCCATCATTAGGCTGGCAGGAAAGGGCCAAGGCTGGCTGGCCAAATAGCGCACCGCGCCAATGCGAACGCCCGTCTCTTCCCACACCTCGCGCCGCACGGCGGATTCCAGCGTTTCACCCGGTTCAACAAAGCCTGCCAGCAAAGAATACATCCCTTCTGGCCAGCCCGGCGATCTTCCCAGTAGCAAGCGATCCCCGCGCGTGACCAGCATAATCACCACAGGGTCGGTGCGCGGAAAATGGGGGGCGTTACAGGCGGTGCATTGGCGCTGCCACCCTGCATCGCAGGCCGTACTGGCCGCGCCACAGCGCGCGCAAAATCCGTGGCTGTCATGCCATGTCAACAGGGCCTTGGCCGTTGCCGCGCAATCGGCATCCAACGCAGAAAGCTGCGTCATCATGCCGCGCAAATCGGCAAAGCCCGCGCCATCTGGCAAATCGGGGTGCGTTTGCAGGTTAGCATCGAAAAAGCCGCCCTCTGCCGCCACGTTTTCGGTGGGCTGCCATCCCGAAACATCGGCGGCAAACAGGGCTATTTCGCCCTGCATCCCCAAAAAGATCTGAGTGGTGGATTGCGCCAAAATGGTATGATCGCTGGGTAGCCAAACCAGCCCCGTTGCCGCAGGGGAAACCGCCACTTTGCCCC
>JAIXVS010000353.1 GCA_027482795.1 Rhodobacter sp. | reverse complement strand
GGGGCGATCTGAACAGATCAGGCAGGTTTAAGACCGTTATCTGGATCAAAGGCTCATATGCGTTCTTCCAAGTCCCGCTCGCGTTCCAAGGCGAACCGCCCGCGCACCTTAGGCAATATTATCAACCGCGTCTTCGACAGCTCTGGCCCCGAAGGCAAAGTGCGCGGAACACCGCAGCAGATTATTGAAAAATATCAAACGCTTGCCCGCGATGCGCAACTATCGAATGACCGCGTTGCAGCCGAAAATTTCTTGCAGCACGCCGAACATTATACCCGCCTATTGGCCGAAGCGATGCGCGAGATGGCCGCCGAGCAAGAGGCGCGCGGGCAGAATTACAGCCAGAACAACGGCCAGAATAATGGCCAAAACGGCTGGCAAAATCGCGGCCAAGACGGGCGCGCAGATAATGGGCGTTCTGATGGCGGAGATGGGGATCAACCTTACGGCGCAGCCCATGATGTGATTGATGGCGAAGCCGCGCTGGTTGATCTGCCAGAACAAGAGCGCGCGCCGCAGCCCCAGCGCCAATTCCAGCCGCGCCCAGATCGTCAGAACGACAATCGTCAAAACGACAGCCGCCAGAATAACGTGCGGCAAAACGACAATCGTCAGAACAATCGCCCACAAACAGAACGGGCGCAGAATGACCGCCCGCGCGACGACCGCCCGCGTGATGATCGCCCGCGTGAAGAACGGCCTCAGCAAGCTGACCGCCCGCGCGACGACCGCCCACGCGATGACCGCCCGCGTGAAGAACGGCCACAGCAAGCTGATCGTCCCCGCGAAGAGCGCCGTCCTGCCCCCGCGCCGCAACTGCGCTTTGAAGATGGTGCATCGGAAGAACGCCCTGCGCCCGCGCCAATTTTCGAATCCCCCGCCGCAGTGGTGGCCCCAATTGCAGAAGCGGTCGCACCCGCGCCAAAGCCGCGCGCACCACGCGCGAAAAAGCCCATGGCACCTGCCGCGCCAGAAAGTCAGCTAGACGTCTGATTACGCGGCGGCAAAGGCGCGGCTTAGGGAGCAGAACTGCTGAAGCGAAATTTCCTCGGCCCGCGCTGTGGGGGGGATTTCGCAGGCGGTCAGCAAGCCTTCGATATTGGGATGCAGCCCTTTGAGCGACGAGCGCAGCATTTTGCGGCGCTGGTTAAAGGCCATGGCCGTGATGCGCTGTAACACGTTGAAATTCGCCTCAAATCGCGGTGCGTCAAGCCGTGTTAGATGCACCACCGCCGAATGCACCTTGGGGGCGGGAGTAAAGGCTTCGGGCGGCAGATGCATGACGATTTTAGCATCACAGCGCCATTGGGCCAGCAAGGCCAAGCGGCCATAGTGATCTGTCTTGGGCCGCGCCACAATCCGCTCGGCCACTTCTTTTTGAAACATCAGCGTCAAGCTTTGCCAAAAGGGCGGCCAAATGGCGGGCGAAAGCCAGCGGATCAGCAGTTCTGTGCCCACATTATAGGGCAGATTGGCGATAACACGAATGGGCGGGGTCAGCAGCGCGCCTGCATCGACTGTCAGCGCATCGGCATTCAGCACCGACAGGCGGTTTGGATAGACCGCCGCAATTTCCATCAACGCGGCAATACAGCGCGGGTCTTTTTCAATGGCCAGAACGCGCCGCGCGCCTTCAACCAGCAGCCCGCGCGTCAGCCCGCCTGGGCCTGGCCCAACCTCTAGCACATCGCAGGCCGTCAAATCGCCTGCCATACGGGCGATTTTCGCAGTGAGGTTCATATCCAGCAGAAAGTTTTGCCCCAGCGCCTTTTTGGCAACAAGATCATGGGTTTGGATAACCTCGCGCAGCGGGGGCAGACCATCAATCGTGGCCATGTGTGCCCCGTTTATCTGCCATATCCTGCGCCATGCGCAGGGCAGCGATTAGGCTATCGGCGCGGGCAAGGCCGCGCCCTGCAATGTCATAAGCCGTGCCATGATCGGGCGAGGTGCGCACAAAGGGCAGGCCCAGCGTGACATTCACCCCGCCATCAAAATCGATGGTTTTGATCGGGATCAGCGCTTGGTCGTGATACATGCATATTGCCGCGTCATAGGCCGCGCGGGCGCGGGCGTGGAACATGGTATCGGCGGGCAGGGGGCCTGCAATATCCATCCCGCCCGCCCGCAGATCGTTCAAAACGGGGATAATCATGTCTAGTTCTGCGCGCCCCATCGCGCCACCTTCGCCCGCATGGGGGTTCAGCCCCGCCACGGCCAAACGCGGCGCAGGCAGGCCAAAATCACGGATCAGGGCGGCATGGGTGATGGTGATAGTTTCGCGCAACACCTCGGGCGTCAGCGCCGATGGAACATCAGACAGCGGAATGTGGATGGTCACGGGCACCACGCGCAGGGCAGGGGCGGCCAGCATCATCACTGCCCTTGCGCCGCCTGCCAAATGCGACAAGTATTCGGTATGCCCCGGAAAGGCGAAGGCCGCGCCATCTTTCAGCGCCTTTTTGTTGATGGGCAGGGTGCACAGCGCCGATGCCGCGCCTGATTGCACCAAATCAACCCCGCGTTTTATGGCAGAAATGATCGCTGCGGCATTAGCGGGGTTTGGCTGGCCATATTGCACTGGGGCTGCAAAGGGATGCAGCAAAACGGGTAAGCTGCCCGCTGCAACGTCCAGCGCCTGAACTGCTGTTTCAATAACCTGAAAAGCCGTGTTTGGCGGCAAATGCGCGGGATCGCCGATGTAGAAAAATGGCACATCCAGCCCCAAAGCCTGCCGCGCCAAAGGGGCAAGTTCTGGGCCAATGCCCGATGGATCGCCGCAGCTGAGCGCGATTGGCGCGCGCGCGGTCATGGATCGCGGATCAGCGCATCGGCGCGCAGTTCTGAAAGGAAAACTTCCGACATTGCAGCAAGGCGTTGATTTTTCAGCAATAGCTTTATTTCGTCGCGGCTGGCGGTTTGCATCGGATCAATCCCGCGCGCGCATAGCATCACCGCCATCGGCCCCGCCGTGCCATTCAGCGGCCCTGCAATCTCGCCTGCATCAAGGGTTTGCAACACGCCAAGCCCGCCAGATTGCCCGCGATTGTTGCGCGTCACCGTCAGGCCGTTTTTGCTGGCATAATCATACAGATCATCGCAGCTGTCGACATTGGCGCGCAGGTCGGCCACAGTGACTGCGCCAAGGGTTACTTGGGCATAATCGACGCTTGGCGCGCCCGCTTCGGCCACGGGCGTGCTGCCATTTTCCACCATTTGATAGATATACAGCTTATCGTCCAAAATGATTGGGGTCGAAATTTCGCCCGCGCTTAGGCCGCGTACCAAAACGGCGACATCATCGGTCAGTTCGGACAGGCGCTTTGGTGCCAAGGTTCCGCCACTGCCAGCCGTCGGCCCGATAGAGACAGCGCGCACCGCATCGGAAAAGCTGCGGCCCTTGATAAAGTCGATCTGCAAGTTGCGCGCCAAAGCCAAGGCTTGGTTGCGCCGATCACCGCCCGCATTCAGAACGATTTCCGCCAAGGTCACCGTCTGCGCATCGGTGGCAATCATATTGGTCAAGGCGCGGTCAACGTCAGCATCCGAGATAATCACAGAATCGCCAAACCGCGTGCTGATCACGCGGCGCCAGATGAGCCCTGCACTGACAAAATCACGAAAGGTTTCGGGGGCGATTCCCTGCTCGCCAATG
>JAIXVS010000198.1 GCA_027482795.1 Rhodobacter sp. | reverse complement strand
TTTTCTTTGGCGCTGTCAGGAATGATCAGCCCGCCCTTGGTTTTATCTTCGCCTTCGAGGCGGCGAACCAGAACACGGTCTTGCAATGGTGTAAAGGCCATCTGGGGGGACTCCCTTGAGTTTTCCAGGTTGAATGGGATTAGCACTCGCCTTGTATGAGTGCTAACGACTTGCATCTAGGCATCCGTCCGCCACCTGTCAACGCCCTGCGCGCGAAAAATTGCAGGGGCTGGGTGACAAGGCGCGCGCGCCGCGCTACAAGCCGCGCAAACCCCACAGCTTAGGTGATATGATGACAACGCTGGTTTTTGGCCATAAATCCCCCGATACCGATTCAACAGGGTCGCCCATCATTTGGGCATGGTATCTGAACGAAGTACGCAAAACCCCTGCCGAGGCGGTTTTGCTGGGCGAGCCGAACACCGAAGCCGCCTTTGTTATCACACAATGGGATTGCCCAAAGCCGCGTATTGTGGGCGAAATTGCCGCCGGCACGCCTGTGGTGATTGTCGATACCAACAACCCCGCCGAACTGCCCAGCAACGTAAACGACCTAGATATTCGCGCGATTATTGACCATCACAAACTGGTCGGGGGCCTAGAAACCGCGGGCCCAATTGACATTGTCATCCGCCCCTTGGCCTGCACCGCCACTGTAATGCACGACATTATGGGCGCGGATGCGGCGCAAATGCCAAATTGGGTAAAGGGGTTGATGCTGTCTTGCATCCTGTCCGACACGTTGGAATTTCGCAGCCCCACCACCACGCCGCATGACCGCGCCGTTGCTGAAAAGCTGGCCGCCGATTTAGGCATTTCGATCCCCGATTTTGCCGCCAAACTGTTCGAAGCAAAGTCAAACGTTGGCGCGTTTTCGGATGCCGCGCTTTTGCGGATGGACAGCAAAGAATACACCGTGGCGGGGCGCGAATTGCGCATTTCCGTGCTGGAAACCACCGCGCCGAAAGTGATCTTGGATCGCAAGGCCAGCCTGATGGCATCGATGGACGCCGTCGCAAAAGAAGACGGCGCAGACCAAGTGCTGCTGTTCGTCATCGACATTCTGCGCGAAGAAGCAACTTTGCTCGTGCCCAATGATCTGGTGAAGACCCTTGCCGAAGCATCCTTTGGCGTGCAGGTTACGGGCGATACCGTTGTCATCCCCGGCTTGATGAGCCGCAAAAAGCAGATCATCCCTGCGTTGAAACTGTAAGGCAATGACCCAAATCATCCCATCCATTGCCAGCATCGCTGCCGATTATGACGCAGTGTTTTGCGATCTGTGGGGCTGTTTGCACAATGGCGCGCAGCCCTTTCCCGCAGCTGTAGCGGCGCTGCACGGTTTTCGTGCGGCAGGCAAAAAGGTGATACTTCTCACCAACGCCCCCCGCCCGCGCCGCGATGTGGCCGCCCATCTGGCCGCCATGGGCGTGCCCGATACCTGCTTTGACGATATCGTCACATCGGGCCAAGCCGCGCAATTTGCCATGCTGTCGGGCGCAGTTGGGCAACAGGTGCACCACATCGGCGCGCCAAAAGATGAGGGGTTTTTTACCGATTTTGATGCCTCCATGGCGGCGCTGGCGGCCAGCGCAGGCATCACCCGCGTACCGATGGACAGCGCGCAGGGCATTGTTTGCACGGGCCTGACCGATGATATGACCCAGACCCCCGATGATTACCGCGCAACCCTGCTTATGGCCAAAACCCTTGGCCTGCCAATGCTATGCGCCAACCCCGATGTCACCGTGCATGTCGCGGGCAAGCTTTTGTATTGCGCAGGGGGCCTTGCCGCCGCCTATGGAAAGATGGGCGGCGAAACCCTGTATTTCGGCAAACCGCACCCGCCCATTTACGACCGCGCCCGCGCGCGGCTGTCAGAACTGGGCGCGGATGATGCGCGCATCCTGTGCATCGGTGACGGGATTGCGACCGATGTCGCAGGCGCGGGCGGCGAAGGGTTAGATTGCCTTTACATCACATCAGGCGTGGACGGCGCGCGCTTTGGCCCCAGCCCCGCCGCGCCCGACCCCGCGCTTTTGCAGGCATTTCTGGCCGAAAAGCAGGCTGCGCCGCGCTATTCCATGGGCTTCCTGGGTTAGCCGCGCAACTTTATTACCTTTTTTGCCACATAAACGAATAAAAGCTGCGCAAGGGATTGCCGCGCAGCGCAGCCTTTGCTATGCAGCGGCATGGATTCGAACGCCCCACCAGCAAAGGACAGCGCCATGCTTGACAATTTTCCGCGCGGCACGATCTGCATCGAAGAATTGGCAGTGGGGATGGAGCGTTCCTTGCGCAAAGTGGTCACAGACCGCGATATCCAGCTTTTTGCCGAGGTGTCTACCGATCGTAACCCCGTGCATTTGGACGATGCCTATGCCCAAGACACAATTTTTCAGGGCCGCATCGCGCATGGAATGCTGACCGCTGGTTTGATTTCCGCCGTCATTGGCGAACAACTGCCTGGCCACGGCACAGTCTATCTGGGCCAAAACCTAAAATTCATGGCCCCCGTCCGCCCTGGTGATATGGTCGAGGCGGTGGTGCGCGTGATGGGCATCGACCATGCCCGCCGCCGTGTGACCCTTGAAACATTCTGCCGCGTGGGCGATACCATTGTGCTAAAGGGCGAGGCGCTGGTGCTGGCCCCAAGTTCGAAATTCGACTAACGCGCAGGCATCCGCCCCGCGGCCCAAGGGGTACTATGCAGGTTATCAACGATTGGCGATCCATCCCGCAGACCGCGCGCGGTGCATCCGTGGCCTTGGGCAATTTTGACGGGGTGCATCTGGGCCACCGCGCGGTGATTGATTTGGCCCGCACGCATGGGCCGCTGGGGGTTATCACCTTCACCCCCCATCCGCGCGAATTTTTCGCGCCCACCGCCGCGCCCTTTCGCCTGATGAGCGATAGCGCCCGCGCCCATGAATTGGCCCGCATCGGTGTGCAGCATTTGTTCCAGTTGGAATTTAACGCCGCCCTTGCCGCCTTAACCCCGCTGGAATTTGCGCGCGATGTGCTGGCGAATGGCCTTGGCGCTGCCCACGTGACTGTTGGGGCTGATTTCAGCTTTGGCAAAGCCCGCGCAGGGCGCGCGGCAGATTTGGCAGATTTGGGCGCGCAGCTTGGCTTTGGCGTGACCATCGCTGATATGCTCGCCAATGGGGGGGCCGAAGTCTCCTCCACCGCCATTCGCGCCGCCCTAACTGCGGGCAACCCACGCGCCGCCGCCCAAATGCTGGGCCATCCGCACAGCTTTGAAGGGCCGGTGATTCACGGCCACAAACGCGGGCGCGAACTGGGCTATCCCACTGCGAATATGGATATCTCAAACCTGCACCTGCCGCGCTTTGGCGTGTATGCTGTGCGGGTTGCGGTACTAAACGGGCCGCACGAAGGCCAGTATATCGGCGCGGCCAGCCTTGGCATTCGCCCCATGTTTGGCACAAACCAACCCAACCTTGAAACCTTTATCTTCGATTTTTCGGGCGATCTCTACGGCGCAGACCTCTCGGTTTCCCTGATCGAATTCCTGCGTGACGAGGCAAAGTTTGATGGCCTGCCCGCCCTTATGGCGCAAATGGCCGCTGACTGCGCCCAAGCGCGTGCGATATTGTCATGACCCTGCGCGACAAATTCTGGGAAACCGTCCCCCTGCACAAAATGACCGCGCCCGAGTGGGAGGCTCTGTGCGATGGCTGCGGCAAGTGCTGCCTGAATAAAATCGAATATGAAGACACGGGCGAGGTGGAATATACCCGCGTGGCCTGCCGCCTGCTGGATGGGGCCACCTGCCGCTGCGGCAATTATGAACGGCGGTTCACATACGTACCCGAATGCGTGCGCCTTAACCCCAAAACCCTGCCAAAAGTTGCCTATTGGCTGCCAGTGACATGCGCCTACAAACTGCTGCATCAGGGCAATCCGCTGCCAAACTGGCATCCCTTGATCACGGGCGATCCCGAATCTGTCCACGCCGCAGGCCAATCTGTGCGCGGCATCACCGTGTCCGAAGCCGCCGTGGATGAGGATGATTGGGACGATTACCTATTGGAGCAAGAGCTTTGATTTTCACATCCGACAATGCCAGCGCCGCCAGCCCCGAAGTGATGGCAGCCATTGTGAACGCAAATTCAGGATACGCGCCAAGCTATGGCGCAGACGCTGCTATGGCACGGGTCACCGAAATGATCCGCGATGTTTTTGCCGCCCCCGATGCCGCCGTTTATCTGGTTGCCACGGGCACCGCTGCGAATGCTTTGGCCCTCGCCGCCCATGTCCAACCCTATCACGCGATTTTCGCCCATGACGCTGCCCATATCGAAATGGACGAATGCGGCGCGCCTGAATTTTTCACCAATGGCGCGAAGATTATCCGCGTGGCGGGCGATCATGGCAAAATCGATCCCGCCGCCTTAAACGCCGCCCTGTCCAGCACGGGCAATTCCGTGCATGGTGTGCAAAAGGGGATGCTTTCGATAACCAATGTGACCGAGGCGGGAACGGTCTATTCCCCTGCTGAAACAACCGCCCTTTCCGCACTTGCCCGCGCGCACAAACTGCCCGTGCATCTGGACGGCGCGCGCTTTGCCAATGCAGTCGTCGCCACAGGCGCGCACCCCGCCGATCTGACCCGCCGCGCGGGGGTCGATGTGGTGTCATTCGGCGGCACGAAGAACGGCTGCTTGGGGGTAGAGGCCGTGGTGATGTTCGACGCTGCTAAAGCGTGGGAGTTTGAACTGCGCCGCAAACGGGCGGGGCATCTGTTTTCCAAACACCGCTACCTGTCGGCCCAGATGGAAGGGTACCTTGCAGGCGGCGCATGGCTGACGCGCGCGCGCCACGCCAATGACATGGCCGCCCTGCTGGCCGCTGGCCTCACCCAGCGCGGGGCCACCCTGCTGCACCCCGTGCAAGCGAATATGATCTTTGCGCGGTGGCCCGCAGGCACGTCGGCCCGCCTGCGCGCCGCAGGGGCCGCGTTTTACGATATGCCTGCGGCAGAGGGGTTCGAGGCGGCGAGGCTGGTGGCGAGTTGGTCGACGACGAGGGAAGATGTGGAGGGGTTTTTGGGGGTGTGGGGGTAAAGCGATTGGTTTCTGACCAACTCCCTTGCAACCACAAATAGTTTACGTAAGCTGATCGGATGTTCGTAACAACCTCAAAGCTCGACCTTCGCTTACCTACCATTCCGTCCATTTATCTTTGTAGAGTAGAAAAGTGACACCATGGCCAAAAAAGTCGAACTTAGTGCGAAAAGCAAACTCGCGCAAAAGGTGCTTGTTCGCACGATAAATGAGTATTTGAACCGCAACCTTTTTGGATTGGAGCCTAGTTCAAACAATTGGGGCGACAAACCCATTATCGAGTTTTTGATGGATGGCATACCCGCCATCGCATCAGTTTCTGATATTGGGCATGGGGAACTGACGATTCGTGTGGCACTTTGGCCAAGTGAACATGGACGCAAATTTATTTCAGCAGGAATACTTAGTGCATCAGGACGCCGAAGGATGGGCGGCTTTTATACGTATGCCTACTTTGAAAGACAAAAAGGCGCTTGGCTGCAAACTTCAAACGGCAGTTTGTCAGTATCTTGTGCAGCAAGTCATCTTGAAGATGTGCAGCGGCTGAGTTGGCAAGAACCGAAGGGATTCTTACCAGAGGGTAAATTCTTCCTTTAATAACCCCTACCCCCTAACCTCCCCCATTCCCTTCCAGACATCCTGATCGGGCACATGCAACCGCAGGCGGTCGCCCACCCGAAACACCCCTTCGCGTTCCACCCAAGCCGTCACCCCGCGCCGCCCCATTGCCGCCGCCTTAAACCTCGATCCGAACCCCGCGTGCTGCGCCTCGATAGGTTCATGCGGCAGGGTGCAGGGGCGGTTTTCCATGTCGATGGTCAGCGTGGCCCCCGCCTCGTTCTGCAATCGGCTGCTGGGTGGCAAATGGGTGAAATCGGGGATGCCAGAGACGATCATATTCGCCCCCACCAGCGCACCGTCTAAGCTATCGATCCCCATCTTCGCCGCAATCGCCGCCAAATCTTCGGCCGACAAAATGGAAAACTGCCGCGTATTCCGTATCGTCGTGCCGCGTTTGTATTGCGCCAAAACGCGGCTATCGGACGGGCGCGTCAGCCCGCCGTGCGATTCCCCCACTGGCCCCGAAAACAGCGCCGTTATTTCCTGAACGGGCGTGCTGGCAAGCTGGGCATCGCGGTTCCCCACCAGCCCCAGCCACGTGATTGTTCCATAGATATTTGTCGGCATCAGGGCAGGCATCGCACTCTCCTAGTTTCGTCCACCCTGCCCGATCACAACCATTTCTTCCAGCGAAAGATGATGGTTGGAATAACGGCTGACAGCACCATCAGCCCCAGCGCCATCGGATACCCACAGCGCCACTGCAATTCGGGCATGACGGCAAAGTTCATGCCGTAAATGCTGGCAATCAGCGTGGGCGGCAGGAACACGAAGGCGACAACCGAGAACACCTTAACCACATCCGATTGGCGAATGTTAATCACCCCTAGTGTGGCATCCAACTGAAAGCGGATTTTGACCGAATGCGTATCGGCCACCTCGCGCAGCGATGCCAAATCGCGCTGCAAGGTTTTCAGCAAAAGGCGGTCGTGAATGGCGGTTTTATCGGCCTTGCTTTTGGCCAGCGCGGGCACGGGGGCGGCGGCCAAATACCCCGCCAGCCGCCACAGCGTGCCAAGGCTTTCGCTGATTTTACAGTTCAAATCCTCGGCCCGCCCAATGCGCTGCAACACAGCGGCCAAGGTTTCGGTTTTACCCTTGGGGCGGTGGGCGGCGAAAATGGCGATGGACAGCGCATCTTGCTTGCGCGCCTCGCCTTCTAGCACATCGGCCAGCCTGTCCACCACCGATTCCAGCAGATACAGCAGCGCGCTTGTCCCGCTGCCCAGCACAATCTTATTCGCCGCCGCCCATTTAACGAAATAGGCGAAAGACCCCGGGCGGTGGTAATGCACCGTCACCATTTTCTGCGGCATCACCACAAAGGTGACAGGGCTTATTTCGGTAGCCGCAGGTTCATGTGTGGCCAGTATCTGCGCGGTCAAAAACAGCGCCCCGCCTTCGGTATAAAGGCGCGAAGAGTTTTCAATTTCCTGCATATCTTCGCGCGTGGGAATGTTGATTTGCATCGCCGCCTCTACCAGCGCCTCTTCGGCAAGGGTGGGGCTTTCCAGATCAATCCACAGCGCGCGGTCGCTGGCAATGTCGGAAGGGTCAAGCAGGGTCAAAAGCCCATCTGTCAGGCCGTAAACAGAAATCATCGCGCACTCCGAATTGCGGCAGGTCTGGGCCCTGCTTACCCATTGCGATGCTGTTTGCCTAGCCAGATCACGCAACAGCCCCGAAACCCAATGCGCGGGGTTCGGGGCTGTGCTTGGCCGTGCGCGGGTGTTTACGCGCTTGGCTCGGGGGTTGGGTCGGCCTTTGGCTTGCGCGCGCGGGTTTTTGGCACCGCCAGCACATCGCCGCTGCCGCCCGTGCTTGGGCCTGGCCCCATGCCATCATCCACCGATGCCAGCGGCAGACCTGCAATCACACGGGTAATCTGCTCGCCCGTTAGGGTTTCATATTCCAGCAGACCCTTGGCCAAGCGGTGCAAATCCTCGTTCTTGTCGGTCAAGATTTGCTTGGCGCGGGCATAGCCCTCGTCGACAATCTTTTTGACCTCGTCATCGATCAGCTTTTGCGTCGTGCCCGAATGGGACGTGCCACCGCTAGCCGTGCCCAAATAGCTTTCCCGCTCGTTCGCGTAATCGACATTGCCCAAAGCTTCGGAAAAGCCGAACTGCGTGACCATCGCGCGCGCAATACGGCTGACTTGTTGAATGTCAGACGTGGCACCAGAGGTGACATTTTCCGTGCCAAAGATCAGCTCTTCCGCAACCTTACCGCCCATCGCCATCGCGATTTTCGATTTGTATTTGGTATAGCTGACCGACAACTGGTCGCGTTCAGGCAGGCTCATCACCATGCCAAGTGCGCGGCCACGCGGAATGATCGTGGCTTTGTGAATGGGGTCGTGATGCGGCACATTCAGGCCCACAATCGCATGGCCCGCCTCGTGATAGGCGGTCAGCTTTTTCTCATCCTCGGTCAT
>JAIXVS010000152.1 GCA_027482795.1 Rhodobacter sp. | reverse complement strand
GGCGCGCCCATTCGGGGGCGCATTGGCCAGCCTTCGGTGCCGATGTATCTGGCGGCCGATGGGGCCTATTTTCTGGGGTTGAAAATTGGCCGCCGCTCGGTCGATTTGGCGCTGGTGGATTTTGCAGGCCAAGTGCGCGCCGCGCGCCGCCAAGTATACCGCTATCCCACCCCTGACGGGGTGGTGGATTTTGTGCGCGCCGCCATGCCCGCACTGGCGCGCACCCTGCCTGCTGGCCATGGCGCGCGTATTTCGGGCCTTGGGGTGGCGATGCCGTTTCAACTGTGGTCTTGGGTGCAGCTGATCGGCGCGCCGCAGGCCGAAATGGACGCATGGCGCACCCGCGATATTCAGGCCGAATTGGCCGCCGCCACGGGCATTCCCGTCTATGTGCAAAACGATGCAACCTCGGCCTGTGGGGCCGAACTGGTCTTTGGCACAGGGGATCGCCCGCGTGATTTTCTGTATTTCTACTTTGGCTATTTCATCGGCGGTGGGCTGGTGCTGAACGGGCAACTGATGCTGGGCCGCACGGGAAATGCGGCGGGGGTTGGCCCCTTGCCCGTGCCCAGCGCGGCAGGCGACATGCGCCGCCTGATTGCCACGGCCTCTATGTCGAAATTGGCCGAGGCGATGGAGGCCGCAGGCGAAGACAGCACCCATTTGTGGGAACAGCACCAGCACTGGAACGTCTCGCCCGCGACTTTGTCGGCATGGCTGGACGAGGCCGCCGAAGGGCTGGCATGGGCCGCGCTAACCGCCGCCACGCTCTTGGAAATCGAAGCGGTGCTGATCGATGGCTGGATGCCCGTCCATGTGCGCGCCGAATTGACGCGCCGCACGCAGATTGCTTTGGCGGCGCTTGACCTTTCAGGCATCACCCCGCCCGCCATCCGCGAAGGCACTGTGGGCGCCGAGGCGCGATCTTTGGGCGCAGCCGCCATTCCGCTTTCGCAGCGCTACCTGATCGATCAGAACGCAGCCGCCCGCGCCTAACTGCGCGCGCCATCGTGCATTCACGCTTGCCCTTGCCCTTGGGCCGCAGTAAAAAATGCCCAGCCGCAAAGGGATAAAACATGAGCAAAGCCGCCAAAAAATCTGCCCCTGCACCTTCAAACGCCGCCTCGCAAGATGTGGCGATGGTCACCACATGGAAAGTGGCCTGCGATGGCGGCGAAGGCCCCTTGGGCCACCCGCGCGTCTGGCTTTCGATCCCGCAAGACACGGGCGAAATCACCTGCGGCTATTGCGACAAAATCTTCCGCATCGACCGCGCCCATGCGGCGGACGATCACTAACCGCGCCGAACCGCTTCTCTTTTTCACAAATATCCCACGGGGGCTGCGGGGGTGTGAAACCCCCGCGTCTTGCCATCTGCGCGGGCGGGCCGCGTTTTTTCTATTTGCGCGGCCAAGCCGCGCGGGCCGCGCGGGGGCGGGCAGTCACCTGCCGCTTTCACACGCTGGCATTGGCGCGCGCATCGTGGCAAACTTGGCCCATCGTGGCAGGAGAGAGACTATGACATTCGGCACAGGCAGCCATCTGCATCTGATCGACGGATCGGCGTTTATCTTTCGCGCCTATCACGCGCTGCCCCCGCTCACGCGCAAATCTGATGGTCTGCCTGTGGGCGCGGTGGCGGGGTTTTGTAACCTTTTGTGGGGCGAGATTACCGCCACGCGGCGCGAAAATGCGCCCACGCATTTGGCGGTGATCTTCGATGCGGGCAGCAAGACCTTTCGCAACGATATCTACCCCGCCTATAAGGCCAACCGCCCCGAATTGCCCGAAGATCTGCGCCCGCAGTTCGCCTATACCCGCACGGCATCGCGCGCGTTCAATGTTCCCTGCATTGAAATTGAGGGGTTCGAGGCGGATGACATCATCGCCACCTATGCCCGTATGGCGCGGCAGGCAGGCGGCACGGCGACGATCATCTCATCCGACAAAGACCTAATGCAGCTAATGGGGGATGGCATTGATATGCTGGACCCAATGAAGAACAAACGCCTTACGCTGGAAGATGTGGCCGAGAAATTCGGCGTCGCCCCAAACCGCGTGGTAGATGTGCAGGCGCTGGCGGGCGATTCGGTGGATAATGTGCCTGGCGCGCCAGGGATTGGCCTGAAAACCGCCGCCTTGCTAATCAACGAATACGGCGATTTAGATGCGCTTTTGGCGCGGGCGGGCGAGATTAAGCAGCCCAAACGCCGCGAGGCTTTGGTGGAAAATGCCGATCTGATCCGCATTTCGCGCCAATTGGTCAGCCTTGACCCCAACGTTCAAGGCCTGCCGCCGCTGGAAGACTATGCCATCGCCAAGCCTGACCCAGACACGATTATGGGTTTTCTGCGCGAGATGGAGTTTAACACCCTGACCCGCCGCGTGGCCGAAAAGCTGGGGGTCGAAGCCCCCGCAATTGCGCCCGCGCAGGGCTATCAGGTGGTGGGCGCGCATGAGGAAAGTGCGGCGCAGGCCGACCAGCCGCCCTTTGACCATGCCGCCTATGAATGCATCACGACGATGGACCAACTGGCCAAATGGATTGCCGAAATCCACGCCATTGGCCATGTGGCGGTGGATACCGAAACCACAAGCCTTGATGAAATGCGCGCCGAATTGGTCGGCATTTCGCTGTGCGTCCATGCGGGCCGCGCCGCCTATATCCCGCTGGGGCATAAGGTGGGGGGGAACGATCTGTTTGGCGGCAATGATCTGGCCGCAGGGCAATTGCCCATAAATGACGTTCTGGCCGCGCTAAAGCCCGTTTTGACCGACCCATCTGTCATGAAAATCGGGCAGAATATGAAATATGATTGGAAAATCTTTGCCCGCCACGGGATAGAGATTGCGCCTTTTGATGATACGATGCTGATGTCTTACGCCATGCAGGCGGGGCTGAATGGGCATGGCATGGATGCGCTGTCGGAAAAATATCTGGGTCATAACCCCATTCCAATCAAAGACCTGATCGGCAGCGGCAAATCGCAAATAACCTTTGACCGCGTGGCGATTGATACGGCCGTCAAATATGCCGCCGAAGATGCCGATGTTACCCTGCGCCTGTGGGCCATGTTCAAACCACAGCTGCACCGCGCCCGCGTGACCCGCGTTTACGAAATCCTAGAACGCCCGCTTGTGCCCGTTTTGGCCCGCATGGAAATGGCGGGAATCGAAGTGAACCGCGACACGCTTTCGCGCATGTCGAACGCCTTTGCGCAGAAAATGGCGCAGTTGGAGGACGAGATTCAAACGGCAGCAGGCCAGCCGTTTAACGTAGGATCACCCAAACAACTGGGCGAGATTTTGTTTGATAAGCTGGGCCTTCCGGGCGGCGAGAAAGGCAAAACGGGGGCTTACGGCACAGGCGCGGATATTTTGGAAGATTTGGCGACCGAGCATAAATTGCCCGGCTTGGTGCTGGATTGGCGCCAGCTTGCCAAACTGAAATCCACCTATACCGATGCCCTGCAAGACCATATCAACCCCGACACGGGGCGCGTGCATACAAGTTATTCCATTTCGGGGGCGATCACGGGGCGGCTTGCCTCGACCGACCCGAATTTGCAAAACATCCCCATTCGCAGCGAAGAGGGCCGCCGCATTCGTGAGGCCTTTGTGGCCCCTAAGGGCAAGGTTTTGGTCAGCCTTGATTACAGCCAAATCGAACTGCGCATTCTGGCCCATATGGCAAACTTGCCCGCGCTGAAGGCGGCCTTTGCGGGGGGCATCGACATTCACGCCATGACCGCATCGGAAATGTTTGGCGTGCCGCTGGACCAGATGACATCCGATATTCGTAGGCGGGCCAAGGCGATTAACTTTGGGGTGATTTACGGCATTTCAGGCTTTGGCCTTGCCCGCAATCTGCGTATCCCGCGGGCCGAGGCGCAGGGCTTTATCGACCGCTATTTTGAACGCTTTCCGGGTATCAAGGAATACATGACCGAAACGGTGAAATTCGCGCAGGAACACGGCTATGTCCAAACCCTGTTTGGCCGCAAAATCCACACGCCCGAGATTAACGCCAAAGGGCCAGGTGCAGGCTTTGCCAAACGCGCCGCAATCAACGCGCCCATTCAGGGAACGGCGGCAGATGTGATCCGCCGCGCGATGGTGCGGATGGACGCCGCCATCGCCCACCTACCCGCAAAGATGCTGCTGCAAGTGCATGATGAACTGCTGTTCGAAGTGGAAGAAAGCGCCGCCGCTGATCTGACCGCTATCGCCAAAAACATCATGCAAACCGCAAGCGCCCCCGCCGTGCAGATGGAAGTGGATTTGATCGTCGAGGCGGGGCAGGGGCCAAACTGGGCGGCGGCGCATTGAGCGTGGAGCCCATCGTATTTGCCACCCCTGCCGAATGGAACGCTTGGCTGGCGGCCAACCCAGATGCCAGCGAGATTTGGGTGTTGATGCACAAAAAGGCGAGCGGCCTGCCATCCATCACGTGGGAGCAGGCCGTGATCGAGGCACTGGCGCATGGCTGGATCGATGGGATCAAGAAATCTTATAATGACACTAGTTTTATCCAACGATTCACCCCGCGCCGCAAAGGCAGCGCTTGGAGCCGAAAGAACGTGGGCCATGTTGAAAAGCTGATCGCAGAGGGGCGGATGACCCCGCGCGGGATGACGCAAGTGGAGATTGCCCGCGCGAATGGCGCATGGGATGCGGCCTATTCGGGTGGTAAAGGCGCAGAAATACCGACTGATTTTCTGGCGCTTGTCGCGCAGAACCCTGCCGCGCAAATGGGGCTAGATCGGCTAAACGCCGCGAACCGCTTTGCGATTTACTATCGCCTTACTTCGGCAAAGCGCGATGACACCCGCGCCAAAAGGATGGCGGAATTCATCGCAAAGCTTGAACAGGGGAAAACAATCATCTGATGCCAGCCGCCGCTGACACGCCCATTCTCACCATCCGCGCCCGCGCCGAGTTGCGCGCGTGGCTGGCGGAAAACCATGCCAGCGCCCCCAGCCAATGGCTGGCCACATATAAGCGCCACCACCCAGACTATCTGGCCTATGAACAGCAGGTCGAAGAACTGCTGTGCTGGGGCTGGATTGACAGTATGACCCGCGCGCTGGACGCCGATCGCAGCATGATTTTGATTGCCCCGCGCAATGTCAAATCGGGCTGGTCAGCTATCAATAAGGCCCACGTTCAGCGCGCCCGCGCATCAGGCGCAATGACACCGGCGGGCGAGGCCAAGATTGCCGCAGCACTGGCAAATGGCATGTGGGATTTTTTGAACGATGTCGATGCGCTGATCGCCCCTGATGATCTGATCGCAGCCTTAGGCGCGGCGCGCCCCGCCTATGACGCCTATCCGAAATCTGTCAAACGCGGCACGCTGGAATGGATCAAAACCGCCAAAACCGCCCCCACCCGCGCCGCACGGATTGCCGATGTGGTGGGCAGCGCAGCGCAGGGCCTGCGTCCCAAACCCTTTCGCCGCTGACTTTCATTTTGGCCCAAATACCTGCGCGAGCCGGCACCTTTTCGGCAATCGCAGCCTCAGGCAGGTTCAACCAGCCGCCCCAGCACGCGCCCGCCGATGATATGCAAATGGTAATGCGGCACTTCTTGCATCCCGTGCGCGCCTGCATTGGTGATGCAGCGGTAACCCTGCGCCTCTAGCCCCAGCATATCGCAAACCTTTGCACAGGCACGGTGGAAATCGACGATTTCCGCCGCGCTGGCATTGGCGGCAAAATCGGAAAAATCGACATAGGCACCCTTGGGAATGGCCAAAACATGCACAGGGGCGGCGGGGTTTATGTCATGAAACACAAGGGTATGGTCCGTGTCCAGCACGGTTTTATTGGGAATTTCACCGCGCAGGATGCGGGCGAAGATGTTATTCGGGTCATAGGTTTTTTGCATGGTCAGTCCACAAATAGGTGATCCAGCGCCAATATCTCGCGGCTGGTGTCAAAGTCTACATCCAAAAACGCTGCCAAAGCGCGGGCGTTTTCATCGGCTCGGCCAGATTGGCGCAATTTGTAATGTTGATCAAAGCCAACCTCTTTGATCTGGTCAGATTCAAAGCGCACATCATAGCGAATGGTCGGCAGCAACCGCGCCAGTGTTTCAGGCGGCGTTCTATCGGTGGCAAGGCCCACGCGTTTGGCGTGGCCAATCAGATAGTCGTCGGTAAATTCGCATTCAATTTCCAACAGCCGTGTTGTGCCTGCATCACTGTAAAAGTCCTTGATCAGGTCCACATTGGCGGGATCGATGCAGATCACCAGCTTATCGCTGTGCCAATTTGCAAACAGCATCTGCACCAAGGCGCGGCGGTGGCGGGTGCGTTTGTCTAGCGTGGTTTGGATGCCGCCCAAATCGGGCAATTCGGTTGAGGCTTCGTTGAACAGATATTCAATCGACGGGATCGATGTTGCACTGCGAATACGCCCCAAAAGCCGCTTGGCGATATGCCATTTCTTACACGTCACAATCATCAGGCTGTAATCGCGCCCAAGGCTTTGATCTGTTTCCCAAAAACGCGGCGCAAAGCGGCGGCCAATGCGGCCCCGCGCTGTTAGAAACTTAAACAGTGACTTGCCTTCGTTCGAGATGGCGAAACTTTGCTGATCATTGCCATACAGCGCGCCAAGGCGGGTTTTCAAATCGCTGGCCATGGGGCTGATCTTGCGGGCGAACAGATAGTCTTGCGACAAAAGCAAATCGTAGTGGTCATTGTAGAACACCACGGGCATTCCGTAATCGGTGAACAGTAAGAAGGTCAGCGTGCGGGTGCGCACCTCGTGATCGGGCACAAGGTGGCGGACAAGCGTTTGAAAGAACGTCTCATCTGGAATCCACGTGGTGCGGAAAAACCGCATCACATCGCGGCGCTTTTTGATGAAATCCAAAAGCCATTCAATCGTGCGTCGCCGCAGGCACCACCATTGGCTGCCAATTTGCATGGCAATATCGGCGGGAATCTTGCGCTGTAGTCCAAGGCGCTTTTGCAGGTTCATCGAGGCGTAGAACAGCGATTTATGGGTGCGCTCGTTAAACCAGTGGCGGTAGATCAGACGGTCTTCCTTAAGCCCGACCTTGATCCAATCGGATGCAAAAAAGTCAAAGCTTTCAATGTAATCGACATCCTCGCGGTCTAAAAATTCATGCACATGGCGCGCCGATTT
Organism: Rhodobacter sp.; assembly: GCA_027482795.1. Taxonomy (GTDB): domain Bacteria; phylum Pseudomonadota; class Alphaproteobacteria; order Rhodobacterales; family Rhodobacteraceae; genus Cypionkella. The sequence goes on along the minus strand of JAIXVS010000152.1, from coordinate 3,786 downwards.
GATGGGCATACAATCGCCCGACAGCATGTAGAAATGGCTGGCAGAGGGAAAATGGTGCACGGCGGCTTTCACAGCCTGTAGCGTGGCTTCGACAAGGCTCCATTCGCCCCAACCGCATTTGATGCGGCGTTTGGTAAAGACAACACTTGGGTTGCCCTTTAGCGCGGTGGTGATTTGGGCAAAATCACCCGCCTTGGCCCGCCCGTCAAAGTGGATGGCGACAAAATCGCCCGCCTCGGTCAGCCGCTGGGCCTGCGCGATGATGCCTGCGGGGTCTTTGTGACACAAAAGAATATATGCGATTCGCGCCATTTTGGCCTGTTAACCTGATGTTTACGTCGATTGTTTCCAAAATAGCGCCAAAGCGCATTGAAAAGACAGAGTTTCTTTGCGATTTATCTGCAAGTTCGCCAAGATACATCAGTTTGCCCATATCGGAGTTAACAATGCCTTTCCCTGGAACATGGATGACCACGTCTGAAAGCATGGTCTACCGCGTGGTGCCCAAATGCGCCTGCTCGACCATTGGTCAGATTATGTATTATTCCGACAACGGCCAGTTTTTTGATGGCGACATCCATGATGCCCAAGCGGGAATGCATAAATGGTCGATGGAGGCCAGCCAACCGCTGATTGAAAAGAACGCGCAAACGCACGCATCCTTTGCCTTTACCTGTGTGCGCAACCCTTACACGCGCATTCTGTCCAGCTTTTTCGACAAAATCTGCGGGGTTCAGCGCAATGGCAAACGCTATCGCGGCAACCTAGTGCCGCTGCTGATTGCCAAATACGGCGTGCAGGTGGGCGGGGATGATGGCAAAGCCGAGTTTGACCAGATTGCCAGCTTTCGCCGTTTCCTTTTGTTCGTGCGCGATACCATCCGCTATCGCAAACCGATGGACCCCGATATTCACTGGTCAGCCATGGCGGGGCATGTATCGACCTTTGTGGTGAACGGCGGGCGGTATGACCATATTTTCTTTACCGAAAAGTTTAACGAAGGGATGCAGGTGGTTTTAGACAAAACCCCGCAAAAGCATAAGGTTGATCTGGCAAAAATTCCGCGGTTCAACGAAAGTTCGGGCCACGGGCCAGAACGCGCACATCCGGTGGAAGATTACTTTGACGATCTGTCGATGCATCTGATGTGGGAAATCTACAAACGCGATTTCCAACTGTTCAAATACGACTTTGAAAACCCCGCCAACAAAATGCCCATTGGCGCGGTGGATTTGGCCGAAGTGCACGCGAAACTGGGGGACTAAAGCCTTAGCGCGCCCGCGCGTCTTCCAAAATCAACTCTGCCCCGCGCCAGCCGATCATCATTGACGGGGCATTTGTGTTGCCTGCGATAAGGTTTGGAAAGGCCGATGCGTCGATCACGCGCAGGCCTTGCACCCCGTGCACGCGCAGGCGGGCATCGACCACCGATGTGGCGGCATCATCGCCCATACGCGCGGTGCAGGACGGATGATAGACCGTGCCCGACCGCTGGCGAAAATCGGCGATGATGTCTTCGTCGCGCGTCACCGCAGGGCCGGGCCGCAGTTCGGCCTTAATCACGCGGGCCATGGCGGGCTGGGCGGCTATTTTGCGCAGAAATTTCACCGCCTCTAGCATTTCGGTTACATCGTGATTGGTGGAATAGGCATTGGCGGTGATGATGGGGTGCGCCAGCGGGTCGGGTGAGGCCAGCCGAATATCCCCGCGCGAGGTGGGGCGGCAGTTTGATAGGCCAATGGACAAGCCATTGAACGGATCGGGGGTCAGCAAGGGACGCTCGCCCGCCTTGGGCATTAGGGTGGAAAAGGCCTGAAAATACAGTTGCATATTCGGGCGGTCTAAATCTGGGCGCGTGCGGAAAAAACCGCCCGCGTGGTTGATGGATTTGGCCAGCGGGCCGCCACCTGTGAGCAGATATTGCGCGCCCACAATCGCCTTGCCCCACCACGGGCGCAAAATGGCGTTATAGGTGGGCACGTTCATTTCCCATGTGTAATTTAGCCCCTGATGATCGGACAGATGCGCGCCGACATTGGGGTTATCCAGCACAACGGGCAGGCCCAATGCGGCCAAATCTGCGCCCTTGCCAATGCCCGACAGTTGCAAAAGCTGCGGGCTGTTGATGGCCCCGCCTGAAAGGATGACTTCGGCGTTGCAGCGCAATTGATGTGTCTGCCCGCCTTGCACATATTCCACCCCCACCGCGCGGCGACCTTCCATCAGCACGCGGGTCACCTGTGCGCGGGTGATGATGTGCAGGTTTTTGCGCCCCTTGGCGGGGGTTAAAAACGCCCGCGCCGCCGAATTGCGCCGCGCGGATTTGATGGTCATTTGGTAGATGCCCGCGCCTTCTTGGCTTGCGCCATTAAAATCGGGGTTATGGGGCAGGCCAGCGGACTGGCACGCGGCGATATAGCTGCCGACGAGCGGATGCAGCCCCTTTTTATTGGCGCTGATAAACAAAGGCCCGCCAGCGCCACGAAAGTCATCTGCGCCAGCTTCGGTATCTTCCATCGATTTGTAGGCATTTAGGCAGGTATCCCACCCCCAGCCCTGCGCCGTTTTGCCCCATTCGTCATAATCGGCGCGGTGGCCGCGAATATAGACCATAGCATTGATCGAGGACGAGCCGCCCAGCACCTTACCGCGCGGCCAATAATCGCGTTGTCCTGCAAGGCCATCATCAGGTTCGGTTTGATACATCCAATTGACGGAAGGGTTATAAAACAGCTTGCCATAGCCCAGTGGCATATGGATAAAAAACCGCGCATCGCTGCCGCCTGCTTCGATCAAAACGACCTTATGCGCGCCGCTTTCCGTCAGGCGGTTTGCCAAAACGCTGCCCGCGCTGCCCGCGCCGACGATAATGTAATCTGGTTGAAAATTCATGCCACTCTCCTGCGCCAACCCTAGCGTTGGATGGCTGGCTTGCCCGATCTTGCCCGACATAAAATGTCGCATATTGGCATGGGGCACTGCGAAACTGCGGCGGCTTCGGTTTACCTTCTGGTAATGCAAGCGGCCTATGGTGGGGGCAGGATCAATATGCAGGGCAGCCATGGCGGAACTTCTTGACCAAACGAAATCGACCCTTGCCGATGTGCCATTTGAAACATCGCAGCTGTTTTATTCACGCACCGATAAACGGGGCATCATAAAGGCCGGCAATTCGGTCTTTCAGGCGATTTCAGGTTTTGAATGGGCCCAGCTTTTGGGTGCGCCGCACCGCATTGTGCGCAATTATGATACGCCGCGCGCCATTTTTAGGGTGATGTGGGGGCGGATTGAGGCGAACTCGGTCGCCGTGGCTTATGTGCGCAACAAAACTGCCGAAGGCCGCGGATACTGGGTTTTGGCGATGGTGCTACCAACGGCGGATGGTTATTTATCCATACGGATCAAGCCTACCTCGCCGCTTTTTGCGCAGATCAAGGACATGTATCGCGGCATATCCGCCGCCGAACAGGGCGAATCGCTGAATGTCGACGATAGCGAGGTGCGCCTTTTGGGCGAGTTGGCCGCAATGGGCTACCCCAATTATGAGGCGTTTCAGACGGCGGCGCTTATGGGCGAGTTTCGCGCGCGCTCGGCAGCCCTGTCGCCAAAGCTAAAAGGCTATTTTACCGATATTGACCGCATCAAAAAGGGGTTGCAGGCCATCAAGTCTGCACAGGTTGATTTGATGGCGGCGGTTGAATCGCTGCGCGATTTGCCCACGAATATGCGCATCGTCGCATCACGGCTGGAACCTTCGGGTGGCCCGCTGTCGGCCATGTCGGATAT
>JAIXVS010000071.1 GCA_027482795.1 Rhodobacter sp. | reverse complement strand
GCCAACTGCGGTTTTGCTGCGCCTGTAGGCGGCGTTGGAGTTTGTTGGCCAGCCGAGAAACTGCGCCCTTTAGCGGTTCCAGCTGCTGGTCCAAATAGGCGCGCAGGCGTTCCAATTCGGCAGGTTCGGCCAAATCTTCGGCGCGCACCTCTTCGTCGTAATCGGTTGTAAAGACGGTATAATTCGGGTCTGCATCCGAATAGGGGGCAGGGGCAGGGGGCTCTAACGGGGCCTCGCCCTCGGGCATTTCAGCCTCTTCTCCCTCGGCCATTTCGGCCTGATCTTCCATCGATACTTCGGCCTGTTGTTGGTCGTCTTGATCCTCTTGCGCGCGCTCTGCCTCGGCATCCTCTTGCTCGGCCTCGTCCTGATCGGGGCTGTCAGACTCGGGCTGATCTGGGCTTTCTTCGGCCTGATCGCCTGCTTCATCCTCGTCCTTGCGGTCGGGGTCATCGCCGATTTGATCGCCATAGCCGATGTCAGAAATCACCTGCCGCGCCAGCCGTGCAAAGGCGGCTTGGTCGGATAGAACATGGTCGATGTTATCCAGCGCCTTGCCTGCCAGACTTTCGATATGGTCGCGCCAAATGGCCATGATATTGTCGGCCCCTGCGGGCATGGGGCGCCCCGTGGCCAGATGGCGCACAAGGTAACCTGCGGCCACAGACAGGGGGGCATCTTCGGCGCGGGTCACCGATGCATAGGCCTTGCGTTCGGCCTCATTGGCAATTTTCGCGTCGATATTGCCCGCCGTACCCGGCATCATCCGCGCGCCCATCGCCTCGCACCGCGCGGTTTCCATCGCCTCGAAAATCTCGCGCGCAAGGGGGCCGCTTGGCGCATAGCGGGCGGCGACGGCCTCGTTATGAAACTTGCGTTTCAGAGCAAAAGCATCGGCGGTGCCGCGCGCCAGCATAATTTCAGATTGCGTCATGCGGCGGGTGACTTGCGGCAGGCGGATGCCCTCGCGGTTCATGCCCGCAGGGTCGACCGAATAGGTGACCGTCATATCAAAATCTTCGGCCAGCGTGCGCGTCGCATCGGCAAGCGCCTTTTTGAAAGGGTCGGCGGGGTTATCAGATGGCTTGTTCATGCGCCATTTAGATCATTTGGGGGGCAAATCGGCAAGGGGGACGGACACAAGTTCTGGGCTGTTTATTTGCGCACATATCCCGCGCACTAACGCAGGTTGATACAGCCGCGGGTGCAGCGCATATCAGGGGTCAAGCGTAACCTTATTTGGAGTCCTCCCATGGCCAACAAGCCCAAAATTGCCCTAATTATCAGCTCTACCCGCGCATCGCGTTTTGGCGATGTGCCCGCCCAGTGGATGCTGGCCCAAGCGCAGGCGCGCACCGATATGGATGTCGAACTGGTCGATCTGCGCGACTTTGACCTGCCTTTCTTTGACGAAGTGGCTTCCAACGCATGGGCACCCAGCCAGAACCCAAAAGCGGTGGCATGGCAAAAGAAAATCGCCGAATTTGACGGCTACATTTTTGTGGTTGCCGAATACAACCGCTCGATCACGGGCGCGCTGAAAAACGCGCTGGATCAGGCCTATGTGGAATGGGCGAAAAAGCCTTTTGGCGCAATTGCTTACGGCTCGATGGGCGGCACCTCGGCGCTGCAACACTTGCGCACGATTGGCGTTGAATTGCAGATGGTTCCTGTGCGCAACGCCGTGCATATCGGCGGCGGCGATTTCTGGAAAGTGCACGCAGGCTTTGGCGGTTCGGGCAATTTGGCCGACATCGAAGGCGCAATCACTCCGTCGTCCACTGCAATGCTGGACGATGTGGTTTGGTGGGCGAATGCGACCAAGGCTGCGCGCGGGTAAAGAAAGGTCGCGCACTTACAGTGCGCGCAGGATGCCACTATCAACATTGTGAAAAGGGTGCGCGTTTTACCGCGCACCCTTTTTTTCAGCAAGATAGCGAAACAGGTATGGCCCCGCCAAATTGCCCGACCACCCGTCTGGGCAGCGGCACATCGCGGCTGCCGCCCGTCATGTCATAAAGGTTTGTTAAGGCCATAGCATTGCAACCCGTTTTTGCTTTTGCTGCGGCTTCTATCGATGCTAGCGTCATGCTTGCATCTCCCGAGGGAATGACAAGGGCTATCTTTCCTTGGCCAGCAACGGAAACTTGATAGGTTCCGCTGCCAGTTTTGGCGGTCTCTGCTGGCCCCGCTTTGTTTTTCTCGATGTTAGCCTGCAGGTCTGGCGAAAGCTCTGTGCTGCATGCAGCAAGCGTTCCCAATAGAGCAAGGGAAGACAGAATCTTTCTAAGTGTCGGGATGTTTTGAGCTCCTAGGTCTACTTACAAAAACTTAGCGCATCGCCATGCTAACCGCGCTTTCGGGCAATTCCTCGGCGAAGCATTTCTGATAAAATTCCGCCACTGTTGCCCGTTCCAATTCGTCACATTTGTTCAGAAAGGTCAGCCTAAACGCATAGCCGATATTTCGGAAAATTTCCGCATTCTGCGCCCAGTTTAGCACGGTGCGCGGCGACATGACGGTGGATAAATCCCCCGCCATAAAGGATTTGCGCGTCATATCGGCCAGCGTGACCATTTGGGAAATAATCTTGCGGCCCGTATCGGTGTTGTAATGCGGCGATTTTGCCAGAACGATGGCGGTTTCGGCATCGTGCGACAGATAGTTCAGCGTGGCGACCAGCGACCAGCGGTCCATCTGCGCTTGGTTAATCTGCTGCGTGCCGTGATACAGGCCCGTGGTATCGCCCAGACCCACTGTATTCGCGGTGGCGAACAGGCGGAAATAGGGGTTGGGGGTGATGATTTCGTTTTGGTCCAAAAGGGTCAATTTCCCATCGGTTTCCAAAACGCGCTGGATCACGAACATCACATCGG
>JAIXVS010000175.1 GCA_027482795.1 Rhodobacter sp. | reverse complement strand
GGGATGCGCGGTAGGGAAAGGTGGGGGCAGGGGATATATGAAAGAAACGGGGCCGATCTGGGCGCTGGGGATGATGTCGGGCACCTCGCTGGATGGGGTGGATGCAGCCATGATCCTCACCGATGGTATATCGATTTTCGAATTCGGCCCGCATGATTATCGCCCCTATTCGGACGGCGAACGCGCGGTGTTGCACGCGGCCTTGGGCAAATGGCAGGGCGAAGGCGGCGTGGCCGAGGCGGCGGCGGTGGTCGAGGCCGCGCATGTGGACCTAGCCAGCCGCTTTTCGGGGGCCGATGCCATCGGCTTTCACGGCCAGACCTTGGCGCATGATCCAGCGCGCGGCCGCACGCATCAGGCGGGCAATGGCGCGCTGGTATCCCGCGCGCTGCGCAAGCCTGTTGTGTGGGATTTTCGCAGTGCCGATGTGGCCATGGGCGGGCAGGGCGCGCCGCTGGTGCCCTTTTTTCACCACGCCTGCGCGCGGTTTGCCAGCTTAGACGCGCCGCTGGCCATGCTGAATTTGGGCGGGGTTGGCAATATCACCTATGTTGATCCGCGCCAAAGCGACCCCTGCGCAGATGGCGCGGTTTTGGCCTTTGACACGGGGCCAGCCAATGCGCCTGTCAATGATCTGATGCAGGCGCGGCGGGGGCTGGCGCAGGACGATGGCGGCGCGCTGGCGCTGATCGGCGCGGTCGATCAAGGGATCATTCAGGCGTTTCTGCGCCACAGTTATTTTGCCAGAATGCCGCCCAAGTCCTTGGACAGGAACGAATTTTCGCAGTCCCTTAATGCCTTAAATGATCTAAGCGATGCCGATGCCGTTGCCACCGCCACCGCCATTGCAGCGGCCCGCGTGGCCGCAGGGATGCAGCACTTCCCCGCACTGCCTGCGCAAATGTTGGTCGCAGGTGGGGGGCGGCATAATGCGGCCATGATGGCGATGCTGGGCGATAACCTGAGCATCCCCGTGCATCCCATTGAAAATATTGCCCTGAACGGCGATATGCTAGAGGCGCAGGCCTTTGGCTATTTGGCGCTGCGGGTGATGCGCGGGCTGCCCACATCTGGCCCCAGCACCACGGGCGCGCCCGCATATATCAGCGGCGGGCTGATCGATAGGCCCGATTAGGCCGCCCGCTTTTGCGCGAAGAACGACCATGTGTATAGCGCGAGTGCCGCCCAGATCATCGGGAAGGCAATCGCGCGGGCAGGGCCGAAGGGTTCATGAAACAGGAACACCGCGGTCAGAAAAATCATCGTGGGCGCAATGTACTGCATCACGCCAATTGTCGAAAGGCGCAGTTGTTTGGCCCCATTTGCATAGAACATCAGCGGAATGGCCGTGACCAAACCCGTGCCCATCAGCAACAGCGTATCAGACGTGGTCTGCCCAAAATGCCCCGTGCCTGTGCCCGCGTGATAGACCAGATAGGCCAGCGCAAAGGGGGTCAGCAGCAACACTTCCAGCAGGAAACCTTGGTTTGGGCCAATGGGCAGCGATTTTTTGAAATAGGCATAGGCCGCCCATGACAGGGTCAGCCCCAGCGCAACCATCGGCATGCGGCCTGCATCCACAGTCAGCACCACCACCGCCAACGCGGCCAAGGCAATGGCCGCCCATTGCAGATTTGACAGCTTTTCCTTCAAAATCACAAAGCCAATCAGCACCGAAAACAGCGGGTTGATGTAATAGCCCAAGGCCGCATCCAGCGCATGGCCCGTGCCAATAGCCCAGACATAAATCATCCAATTGACCGAAACCAGCGTCGCGGTCACCGCGCCCATCGCCAGCATCGACGGCGTTTTCAGCGCGCGTTTGATATCATTGGTGCGGCCCTGATAAATCAACACGGCCGCCGCTATGGGCAGCGACCAGATGATGCGATGCGCAATCACTTCGACGGGCGGAATATGCGCAAGGGCCTTCATATAAAGGGGCAAAAACCCCCAAATGAAATAGGCGGCCAGCGCATAGCCAAAGCCAGCCAGCGTGTCGTTGTTTTCGGGCAGGGGATTAGGGGTGCTCATAGCGCATTCCTACGCCCGTAAATTCCAAAGCGCGACCCGAAAGCTGCGGTAAAACAGTCCAGATCGCAGATTTATATCAGCCCAAGGTGGTGCTACGGCGCGCGGGGCAGATCAAATTCGGGCGGGGCAAGGGTAAAGCCTGCAAAATCAAAGCCGGGGCTCACAGTGCAAGACACCAACGAATAATCCCCCGTGGTGGCTGCCGCCTGCCAGTGATGGGCCGGAACAATGGCTTGCGGATGCTGGCCGCCCAAAACATCGGGGCCAAGGGTGATGTCTTGGGCAAAATCATTGCCCAGCGACAGGATCAGCGGCGCGCCTGCGTGAAACAGCCAAATTTCATCGGCATCCACGCGGTGCCAATGGCTGCGCTGCCCCGCCGCCAGCAAAAACAAAATCGCCGTGCCACTGGCGCGGCCCTGAACCGTTGGGCCAACCCATGTTTGCCGATACCATCCGCCTTCGGGGTGGGGGGCAAGAGCCAGCCGTTCGATCAGGGCGCGCGCTGTATCCATTAGCGCAGGATGCTGCGGCCCGCGTAAACCGCCGTCTCGCCCAGCATTTCTTCGATACGGATCAACTGGTTATACTTGGCCAAACGATCAGACCGTGACAGCGAGCCTGTTTTGATCTGCCCGCAATTGGTGGCCACAGCCAAATCGGCAATGGTGGCATCTTCGGTTTCACCCGAACGGTGCGACATCACATTGGTATAGCGCGCGCGGTGCGCCATCGACACGGCTTCCAGCGTTTCGGTCAGCGTACCAATTTGGTTGACCTTGACCAGCATCGAATTGGCGCAGCCCTGCGCGATACCTTCGGACAGGCGGCGCGGGTTGGTGACGAACAAATCATCGCCCACCAATTGCACCTTACCCCCCAAGGTTTCGGTCAGCAGTTTCCAGCCCGCCCAATCATCTTCGCTGCACCCGTCTTCAATGGAAATGATCGGGTAATCTTTGGCAAGGCCCGCCAAGAATGCGACGTTTTCTTCGATGGACAGCGATTTGCCTTCGCCCTTCATCTCGTACTTGCCGCCTTTGAAATATTCGGTGGCAGCGCAGTCCAGCGCAAGATAGATGTCCTCACCTGGCTTATAACCCGCCTTTTCGATGGATTTCAGAATGAAATCAAGCGCATCGCGGGCGGAGTTCAGGTTTGGCGCAAAGCCGCCTTCATCGCCGATACCCGTATTATGGCCTGCGGCTTGCAGTTCCTTCTTCAGGGTGTGGAACACTTCAGACCCCATGCGGATGGCTTCGCGGATATTGTCCGCGCCCACGGGCATAATCATGAATTCTTGAATATCAATCGGGTTATCAGCATGTTCGCCGCCGTTGATGATGTTCATCATCGGCACGGGCAGAACATGGGCCGATGTGCCGCCTATATAGCGGTACAGCGGCTGGCCTGTGTATTCGGCAGCGGCCTTGGCCACGGCCATGGACACGCCCAAAATCGCATTTGCGCCAAGGCGGGATTTGTTGGCGGTGCCGTCAAGTTCGATCATCGTGCGGTCAATGCCGACCTGTTCGGTGGCATCAAAACCAACAATCGCTTCGGCCAATTCGCCGTTGACTGCGGCGACCGCCTCGAGAACGCCCTTACCTTTATAGCGTTTTGGATCATTATCGCGCCGCTCGTTCGCCTCATGTGCGCCAGTGGACGCGCCCGAAGGCACAGCCGCGCGGCCAAAAGCGCCGCTTTCCAGCAGAACGTCTACTTCAACAGTGGGGTTGCCACGGCTGTCCAAAATCTCGCGGGCGTGGATATCAATAATCGTGCTCATGCTTGGCCTCGATAAAGGGGTGCTCTCGCGCGGCTAATAGCGCACGGGGGGCTGTTTGGAAAGTGTTACGTCGCGCGCGCTTTGGCGCGTTGGCGCATAAAGGCGTAAAGGCCCGATCCCACGATGATCGCAGCGCCGATTAGGGTGTAATGGTCGGGCACTTCGGCGAAAACCACCAGCCCGATGGCCATAGCAAAGACCAGCCGCACATAGCGGAACGGGGCAACAATGCTGACCTCGCCCGTGCGGGCAGCAGTTGTGATGGCAAGGTAGCCCGCCGTGCCAAAAACCACGCCGCCCAACAGCCACAGCGCATCTTGGGCGGGAATCGCGGCAATGCCGCCGCGCAGCATCATCAGCGCGCCCAACAGCGCAACGGCCATCAGCCCCCAAGCCGAAACCTGCGCATTGCCAAGGCGCGCGGGGATTCTGCGCGACACCAAATCGCGCCCGCCCATGCCCAAAACCCCCAGCACCAGCCATAGGGCCGTGGGGTCAAACCCGTCCATCCCGGGGCGGATCACCAGCAAAACCCCGCAAAAGCCAATGATAATGGCCGTCCAGCGCCGCCATCCAACCGATTCGCCCAAGAACAG
>JAIXVS010000188.1 GCA_027482795.1 Rhodobacter sp. | reverse complement strand
TATTGCCTAAGGTGCGCGGGCGGTTCGCCTTGGAACGCGAGCGGGACTTGGAAGAACGCATATGAGCCTTTGATCCAGATAACGGTCTTAAACCTGCCTGATCTGTTCAGATCGCCCCTAAGGGATACGGCAATGACCGGGGTTAAACGCGACATCACGGCAAAAGCCAGCGGCGCATGTGAACGACTAATCATAGCTGCTGCGCCTCGGCAAGTAGATTCTGCGCCAAAATTGAATTGTTGGCCAAGTGCGACGATTAGGACGCACAGTTGCCCGTATCCAGTGGCTTATGCGCGCACACCACGCGGTCGCGGCCATCAAAATCGGGCAGGATACGAATGCCCAAAAAACCCTGCGCCGCCAAAAGCCGCGATACAGCCGCGCCTTGCGTGGGGCCAATTTCCAGCACTATCCGCCCGCCCGCCATCAGCCGCGCCCCTGCACCCAGCGCGATGGCGCGGTATGCGCCCAACCCATCGGCCCCGTCGGTCAGGGCCAAATGCGGCTCCCATTCTTGCACATCTGGGGAAAGGCCTGCCATTTCATCCGCCGCAATATAGGGCGGGTTCGAAACAATCAGATCAAAACGGCTGCCCACAGCAGAAAACCAATCCGATTGCACCAGCCGTACGCGGCCTTCTAATTCGAAAGCGCGGGCGTTGCGCGTCGCCACGTCCAGCGCCTTTTGCGATATATCTGTGCCAATACCCACCGCCTGTGGGCGTTCTGCGAGCAAAGTCAGCAAGATACAGCCCGTACCTGTGCCTATATCCAAAACGCGCGTGAAAGAGCCGCGCAACGCCTCGGCAACCAAGGTCTCGGTTTCGGGGCGCGGGTCAAGCGTGTCGCGGGTAACGATAAAGTCGCGCCCCCAAAACATCCGCCGCCCGATAATCTGCGAGACAGGCTGGAATTGCGCACGGGCGGCGATATGCAAGGGAAAAATCGTTTCGGCAAGCTCACCTGCCCTGTCAGGAAGATGCAGGTTCAGGCGATCTGGCGCAATCCCTGCTGCATCAGCCAATAGGATACGCGCATCCGCCGCCGCGCTTTCGATTCCTGCTAATTTCAAGGCGCCAATCCCGCTTTGCAACAAATGGGCAAGCGTAGGTTGGCCGCTCATCCCTCCATCTCGGCCAATTTGCTGGCCTGATCATGGGCGACCAGCGCGTCAATCACTTCGGCAATATCGCCCTGCATCACCGCGCCCAGCGAATACAGCGTCAGGTTGATGCGATGATCGGTCATGCGGCCTTGGGGAAAGTTATAGGTGCGGATACGCTCGCTGCGATCCCCGCTGCCGACTTGGGATTTGCGTTCAGCCGCGCGTTCGCCATCCACCCGCGCGCGTTCCAAATCATACAGCCGCGCGCGCAGCACTTGCATGGCAAGTTCGCGGTTGCGGTGCTGCGATTTTTGCGCCGATGTCACAATGATGCCCGTGGGCAGGTGCGTGATGCGCACGGCCGAATCGGTGGTGTTGACGTGCTGGCCGCCCGCGCCTGATGCGCGCATGGTATCAATACGGATGTCAGAGGTTGGGATCACCAAATCCACCTCCTCTGCCTCGGGCAGAACGGCCACAGTGGCAGCCGATGTATGCACGCGGCCCTGCGCCTCGGTTTCGGGCACGCGCTGCACACGGTGCACGCCCGATTCGAATTTCATTTTGGCAAAAACGCCCTCGCCCTTGATGTGCACAGACACGTCTTTGATCCCGCCAAGTTCGCTGTCTTGCTGATCCAGCACTTCCCATGACCAGCCCATTTTCTCGGCATAGCGTTGATACATGCGCAAAAGGTCGGCGGCGAAAAGCGCGGCCTCGTCGCCCCCCGTGCCAGGGCGAATTTCCAAAATGGCAGGGCGGGCATCGGCGGCATCTTTGGGCAGCAAAGCCACCTGAAGGCGGCCCTCCATTTCGGGGATGCGGGCCTTTAGCTTGGGAATCTCATCTTCTGCCAGCGCGCGCATATCTGGGTCGGCCAGCATCAATTCCGCTTCGGCCAAATCATCCAAAGCGCGGCGATAGCCGTTGATTTCGGCCACAACGGGGCCAAGTTCGGAATATTCGCGCGACAGATCGGCAATTTCGGCGGGCGATGCGCCAGCGTTCAGCCGCGCTTCGAGAAATTCGAACCGCTGCGAGATTTGGGCAAGTTTATCTAAAGGAACCATGGGCAGGCTTTGGCGAATTTGTTGGGCGTGGTCAAGGGTGCTGTGGGGCGCTGCGCGTTAGGCTTTGGACAAAGCGGCAATCCACCCTGCCAGCCGCGCGCCATTCACCCCCATATCCCCGCCGCCAAAACGCAGACGGGAATAAATGATCAGCCCCTGCGGGCCCACTTCGGCGGTGGTGTAATCGGGAAAGCCCCAAAGGGCGGAACGGGTGATCCAAGTCATCCGCCCACTATCCACACTGCCCGCAAGCAGCACCGTGCGCGGCGTGGCCATGATGATGGTATCCAGACGCGCCAGAAGGCCATCGGCATTGGGCAAATCTATATAGGACCCGCCCCGCAGCACCACCACTTGCGGTGATGGCGCTGCAATATCTGCAGGGCGCGGGTGCAGCGCGATATGCCAGCGCGCAGGATCAGACGGGGCAAGGCGGATATAGGCCACAAGTGCGGCCACGGCGATTAGGATTAGCAAAAACGCTATTTTCACCCGCGCACCTTGGCCCAATGATAAAGGCAAATCAAATCATAGGCCACATGCGCCCCCGCAATTGCCGTAGCCCCCGTGGTATCATAGGGCGGGGAGACTTCGACAATATCGCCGCCCACCAGATGTATCCCCGCCAAATCGCGCAGCATCGCCGATGCCTGCCACGAATGCAGCCCGCCCCACACAGGCGTGCCTGTGCCAGGCGCATAGGCTGGGTCAAGCGCGTCGATATCAAAGGTCAGATAGGTGGGGCGCGCGCCCACAATCTCGCGCGTGCGGGCGGTGGCCCAGATATGGCCCCGCTCGTGCAATTCGCGCGCGGTGATCACATTCACGCCAAGGTAATCTTCGGTCGTGGTGCGAATGCCGATTTGCACCGATGTTGCAGGGTCAACATAACCCGCCTTCACCGCCTTATACATCATGGTGCCATGATCGATGCGGGCCATATCATCATCTGGCCACAAATCGGAATGGGCATCAAAATGAATAACCGACAGCGGGCCGAATTTGGCCGCATAGGCGCGCAGAATGGGCAGGGTGATGTAGTGATCACCGCCCAGCGTGATGGTCCCTGCCCCCGCGCCAAGTATCCCCGCGATATGATCTGTCAGCCGCGCGGGAAAATCGGCGGTTTTGGCATAATCAAAGGCCAAATCGCCGTAATCGACAATGGCCATATCCTCCAGCGGGTGCGTGGGCCAGCCATGCGGCGGATCAAAGGGCATCAGGCTGGATGCCTCGCGGATCGCGCGCGGGCCAAATCGGGTGCCCGCGCGGTGCGTGACCGCTTGGTCAAAAGGCACGCCCGTGATGGCCAAATCAACGCCGCTCAGGTCTTTGGAATAGCGGCGGCGCAGAAAACTGGTCGCCCCTGCAAAGGCGTTTTCAAAGGAATAGCCGCGCAGATCGGGGCGCATAAAGGCAGCGTCAATGTCAGATTTAGCGTCTTCTAAGGGCATGGGAACTCTCGGATATGGGGCGCTATCATTAGGGCGGAGACCGCGCGGATCCGTACGTTAAAGCTAGGGCGGGAAGGTAGGGTTGGCAAGGGGCTAGCCCAGCCGATACCCCTCGCGCACCAAATCATCCGTAACGCGCAAAATCGCGGCTTCCAGCACCTCGGCAATAAAATCGACGTCGGTTTCGGTGATAATCAGCGGCGGGGACATCACGTTCAAATGTCCAATCGGGCGCACCAAAAGGCCCATGTCTTCGCAGGCGTTTGAGATGCGTTTGCTTTCATTGGCCCCGTCGGGAAGGGGTTCCTTGGAGTGTTTATCGGCCACGTTTTCCACGCACAGCATCAACCCTTGGCCCCGCACTTGGCCCACCAATGGCAGGGCTTCCAGCGCCTTCAGGCGGGTTTGAAAATACGCCCCCACGCGGGCGGCATTGCCCAGCAAATCCTCGCGCGCCATAATTTCGATGTTCTTTAGACCCGCAGCGCAGGCCACAGGATGGCCCGAATAAGTTAGCCCCGATGTAAACCAGCGCTGCCCGCCTGCCGCCATAACATCCCAAATCCGATCCGAAAACACAACCGCGCCAAGGGGTTGGTACCCCGATGTCAGCCCCTTGGCCGTGCAAATCATATCGGGCTGCACGCCAAATTCGTCCAAACTGGCAAACCAATGGCCAAGGCGGCCCCAAGCGGTCACCACCTCGTCGGCAATAAACAAAATATCATGGCGCTGGCAGATATCCCACATGCGGCGCAGGTAGCCCTGCGGCGGTATGATAATGCCGCCCGATGCCTGAATAGGTTCGGCAATAAAGCCGCCGATGCGGTCTGCGCCCACGGTATCAATCAGCGCCTCAAACTCGGCCACCAGCGCATCGCAAAACGCCGCCTCGGACATGCCACCCTCGCGGCGGTAGGGGTTGGGGCAGGCCAGATGGTGGATGCCATCGGTTTTGTAGCGGAATTCTTCGACGCGGTCGCCCGGCCGTTTGCCGACAGATTGGGAAAGATAGGTGCTGCCGTGATAGGAATGTTCGCGCGCCACGATATCGGTTTTCTGCGGGTTGCCGCGCGCGTGGTGATAGTAGCTGACCATGCGCACCGCCGTATCCACCGCCGTTGACCCGCCCGTGGTGAAATGCACACGGTTCAAATCCCCGGGCGCAAGGCGGGCAATTTCGGCGGCAAGCTGCGCCGATGGATCGTTCGTCATATCTACAAACGTATTTGAAAAGGCCAGCCGCTGCGCCTGATCGCCAATCGCACGGGCCATTTCCGCCCGCCCCAGCCCAATGTTGGTGCACCACAGCCCGCCTACCGCATCAAAGTATCGCTTGCCATTTGCATCCCACAAATAGGCCCCTTCCCCGCGCGAAATCACCAGCGCGCCCTTTTCTTCAAACGGGCCAAAATTTGTCCACGGATGCAGGGAATGGCGGCGATCCATGTTCATCAGATCATCGGGGCTGGGGGTGTTTGGGCGGATGGTCATGCGAGGCTCCTTTGCAGGCAGCCTAGCATTTTGATCAAATTCGCGCCAGTGCCAGCGGCGCGGCTAAAAGGTTATGCCGTGCTTTTTTGTGAACCACGAAAACAGCGGCCATTCGATGACCAGCAAGGTTATCACCGTAAACAGCGCAGGCCCCACATACCAGCCCAGCAGCCAAAACTGCGTGCCGCTGTCCCAAAACCATGCCACCGCGATGCCCACCAAAACAGCGGTCATGATCGCATCAGCCAAAACCATTTTGCCCATAGTAATAGGCATTAGGCGCGGATAAATCACACCATAAGCCAGCGCGATACCTGCCGCATTCATCAGCAAAATCATGACTTCTGGTGTCACAACGCCCCCCAAAACGCCTGTGCGGTTCAGCTATGCAAGCGGCTGCGCCGTTTCAACAAGCCGCGCAAAGAAACTTGCGCCAATTGGGGATATATCATCGTTGAAATCAAAGGCTGAATGATGCAGCCCCGCCCCTGGCCCTGCGCCAAGAAACAGATACGCCCCTTTGCACGCCTGCAACATATAGCTGAAATCTTCCGACCCCATCTCGCGCACGGATGCGCCGTTCACCGCCGCCTCGCCCACCACATCGCGCGCGACGGCGCAGGCAAAATCGGTGGCCGCAGGCTCGTTCACTGTTGCAGGATAGCCCCAATCATAGGCAATCTCTGCTTGCACATTAACGGCCGCCGCCGTGCCTTCGACAATTTCATAAAAGCGCCGCTTCAGCAGATCGCGCACTTCGGGGCGAAAGGCGCGGATTGTGGCGCAAAACGTCGCCTCTTCAGGGATGATATTGCTGGCGGTACCTGTGTGAATTTGGGTCACAGAAATCACCGCCTCGTCCAGCGCATAAACATTGCGCGGAATGATGGTTTGCACCGCCTGCACCATGGCCACCACGGCAACCACAGGATCGATGCATTCGTGCGGCGTCGCCCCATGCCCGCCCTTGCCGATAATGCGCACATCCGCCGTATCAACCGATGCCATCAAGGGCCCCGCGCGGGTTAGAAAATGGCCAAATGCGATATTGGGCGCATTGTGCAGCGCGTAAATTTGGGAAATGTCAAAGCGCGAGATCAGGCCATCTTGCACCATCGCCTGCCCGCCTGCGCCGTCTTCCTCGGCGGGTTGAAAGACCAGCGCCACGCGGCCCGAAAAGCGGCGCGTTTCGGCCAAGTATTTTGCCGCCCCCAGCAACATGGTGACATGGCCATCATGCCCGCAGGCGTGCATTTTGCCAGCAATGGTGCTGGCATAGGGCGCGCCCGTAGTCTCAAGAATCGGCAGCGCGTCCATATCAGCGCGCAGGCCAATCGTTGGCCCCGCTCCATTCCCATTGATAATCGCCACAATCCCCGTCTGGCCAATGCCTTGGTGAATTTCATCCACGCCAATCTCGCCCAAGCGCGCGGTGATATAGGCGGCGGTTTCATGGCACGCAAAAGCCAATTCGGGATGCGCGTGCAAATGGCGACGCCAGCCCTTCATTTCTTCAGAAAAAGCGGCGATACGATTGATAATGGGCATAGGACACTCCTGATAGGGGTATTTATGGCAAAAATCGGGGGTGAAGCAATGGGCGGCGACAATTTTGAACAGGCCATAACGCAAATGCAGCGGCTTTTGCAGATTATGCAGGCGCTGCGCGATCCGCAGACAGGCTGCCCTTGGGATATCGAGCAGACCTTTGCCAGTATTGCGCCCTATACAATTGAAGAGGCGCATGAGGTGGCCGACGCCATTGCGCGGCAGGCTTGGGGGGAATTGCCGGGCGAGCTGGGTGATGTGCTGCTGCAAGTGGTCTTTCACGCCCAAATGGCGGGCGAGGCGGGGATGTTCACCTTTGCCGATGTGGCCCGCGCCATTAGCGATAAGATGATTGCCCGCCATCCGCATGTATTCGGGGGCGAATCGCGCGATAAATCGGCGGGACAACAAACGCTAGATTGGGAGAAACAAAAAGCCGCCGAGCGGGGGCCCGATGCCCGCGTTTTGGATGGGGTGGCCATGGGCCTGCCCGCGCTGACCCGCGCCATCAAATTGCAAAACCGCGCGGCGCGTGTGGGGTTTGACTGGCCGTCCACCACGGAAGTTTTGGAAAAACTGCGCGAGGAAATAGTGGAACTCGCGCAGGCGCGCGCCAGCCTGTCGCCCGATGCCATCGAAGATGAGTTTGGCGATATTCTGTTTGTTATGGCCAACCTTGCCCGCCATATGAACATCGACCCCGAGGCCGCGCTGCGCCGCACCAATGCCAAATTCACCCGCCGCTTTGCCCGAATCGAAGATTGGTTGCGCGAAGCGGGCAAAACCCCTGCCACGTCCGACTTGGCGGAAATGGACGATCTTTGGAACCGCGCCAAGCGCGAAGAACGCGGCTGATTTCACATAGGTCTAAATATCCCCCGCAGAGCGTCTGCCCCATCCGCTGAAGCCTTCGGCGAGGATATTTGCGCCTATGTGAAAGGCGCCGCGATTTTTCTATTGACCAAGTAAAACAGTCGGGATATTCAACCGTCAGTTTCCGACTAAAGGAGTCAACAATGTCTATCCGCCTTCCCCTGATCGCCCTGCTACTGTCCAGCGCCGCACCTGCGCTGGCCGAAGAAGTGAATATCTATTCCCACCGCCAGCCCGAACTGATCCAGCCGCTGCTGGATGCCTTCACCGCTGAAACGGGCATCACCACCAATGTCGCCTTTGTTGACAAGGGCATGGCCGAGCGTTTGACGGCCGAGGGCGACCGCTCGCCCGCCGATCTGGTGCTGACAGTCGATATCGCGCGGCTGACCGAAGTGGTGGATGCTGGGGTCACCCAACCTGTGACATCGACTGTGCTAGAGGCGAATATCCCTGCCGAATTCCGCGACCCTGCGGGCCAATGGTTTGGCCTGACCGCGCGCGCGCGCATCATCTATGCCAGCAAAGACCGCGTGCAGGCGGGCGAGGTGACCACCTATGAAGATTTGGCAGACCCTAAATGGCAAGGGCGGATCTGCACCCGTTCGGGCACGCATGATTATAACGTGGCCCTGACGGCGGCGATCATGGCCCACCATGACGAGGCCTTTACGAAAACGTGGTTAGAGGGCGTCAAGGCCAATCTGGCGCGCAAACCCGATGGCGGCGACCGCGATCAGGTTAAGGCGATTTGGGCAGGCGAATGCGATATTGCGGTGGGCAACACTTATTACATGGGCCAAATGTTGGCAGACCCAGAACAGGCCGAATGGGCAGGGTCGGTGAATGTCGTGTTCCCAAGTTTTGCAGATGGTGGCACCCATATGAACCTATCGGGCGTGGCCATGACCAAAGCCGCCCCAAACAAAGAAGCCGCGCTAAAGCTGATGGAATGGCTGTCGGGCGATACCGCGCAGAAAATCTATGCGGAAACCAATTATGAATTCCCTGTCAAGGCAGGGGTGGAACGGTCGCAATTGGTGCAATCTTGGGGCACCTTTACCCCCGACACCAAACCGCTGACCGAAATTGCCGCACTGCGCCCTGCTGCACTGCGGCTGATTGAAACGGTCGATTTCGATAACTAAGCCCCCTCGACAAAGGGGCGCGGCTGGGATTTGGTAGGCACAAAGGAGCCTATCATGACCCAGCCGCGCCGCATTATCATCGACACAGACCCAGGCCAAGACGATGCCTTTGCCATTCTGCTGGCCTTGGCCAGCCCAGAAGAGATTGAGGTTTTGGGCGTGGTGGCGGTGGCGGGCAATGTGCCGCTGCCGCTGACCCAGCGCAATGCGCGCATTGTCTGCGAGTTGGCAGGGCGGCGTGATATTCCCGTTTTTGCTGGCTGCGATGCTCCGCTTAAGCGTAAGCTGGTCACAGCCGAACATGTGCATGGGGTCACAGGGCTGGACGGGCCGCCGATGGTGGAACCCACCATGGCGTTGCAGGCCCAGCACGGGGTGGATTTCATCATCGACACCATCCGCCGCGCGCCTGAAAAAACCATCACCCTCTGCCCGCTTGGGCCGCTGACCAATATCGCGCAGGCCTTTTTGCAGGCCCCCGATATCATTGCGCGCGTGCAAGAAATTGTGCTGATGGGCGGGGCTTATTTTGAGGTGGGCAATATCACACCCGCCGCCGAGTTTAACATTTACGTCGATCCCGAGGCCGCTGAAATAGTGCTGGAATCGGGCGTGCCCGTGGTGATGATGCCGCTGGATGTCACGCATAAAGTCATCGCAACCCGCGCCCGCGTTGAAGCGATTCGCGCATTGGGCACCAATGTTGGCCGCGTTGCCGCCGAATGGGCGGACTTTTTCGAACGCTTTGACGTGGCCAAATATGGCAGCGATGGCGGCCCGCTGCATGACCCGACTGTCATCGCCTATCTGATTGCGCCGCATTTGTTCACGGGGCGGTTTATCAATGTGGAAATTGAAACCCAATCCGAATTGACATTGGGCATGACTGTGGCCGATTGGTGGGGCGTATCCAACCGCGCGCCCAATGCCATGTTCATCGGCGATGTCCATGCGCAGGGATTCTTTGACCTGCTGACCCAGCGCCTTGGGCGGCTATAGCGCGCCTTAACCCAGCGGCAAAAACACCGAAAAGCGGCTGCCCTGCCCTTTGACGCTTTCGATACTTAACTTGCCACGATGGCGGCTGACGATATGTTTGACAATCGCCAGGCCCAGCCCCGTGCCGCCTTGTGCGCGCGAGCGGTGGCTGTCGACGCGGTAAAAGCGTTCGGTCAGGCGCGGGATATGTTCTTCGGCAATGCCGCTGCCTGCGTCTTGCACCCAAAAACAATAGGCAGGCCCGCGCAGGGTGACTGTTTCGGTCAGGCCCACTTCGACGCGCCCACCTTTTACGCTGCCATATTTGATCGCGTTTTCTACAAGATTTCCAACCACTTGCATGATTTGATCGGCATCGGCAAACAGATTGCGCGGCGCATCAAGCCCCTTGCTGTCCAGCATCACCTCGGCACGTTGCGCCAAGGGGCGCAGCCCATCAACGGCCAAAGCAATGGTTGCGGCAAGGTCAATTTCCGTATCTGGGCGCAGACGCTCTTGCGCCTCGACGCGGCTCAGATGCAGCAAATCGGTGACAAGGCGGTTCATCCGCTCGGCCTCGGTGGCCATAATGTCCAAAAACCGCGTTCGGGCGGCGGGATCATCGCGCGCGGGGCCTTGCAGCGTTTCGATAAAGCCCTGCAGCGCAGTCAGCGGCGTGCGCAGCTCGTGGCTGACATTGGCCACAAAATCGCGCCGCATTTGGTCGGTCTGCTCTTGCGGGCTGACATCTTCGAAAACGCAAATTGCGCCATTGGGCACGGGAGAGATGGTGATGGCAAAACTGCCCTCTTGATCACCCTGCCGCATGGTCAGGCGCAACATTGCAGCGGTTTCTGTATTAAGACAATTGGCCACAGCGTCCAAAACCTCGGGCTGGCGCAGCGTCAGAGATCGGAAG
>JAIXVS010000095.1 GCA_027482795.1 Rhodobacter sp. | reverse complement strand
GTCGGCAAAACTGCCGCCATAGATCACATCTTGCCCGTCTTCGCCCAGCACAAGATCATTGCTGTTGCCCGCATAAATGCGGTCATTATCAAGGCCGCCGTAGATTGTATCGGCATTGGCAACCGTATCATTGCCGCCCGCATCGCCGTAGATCGTGTCATTGCCCGCGCCGCCCAGCAGGCGGTCACTGCCTGCGCGGCCATGCAAGTAGTCGCTGCCTTCGCCGCCATCTAGCGCGTCATTGCCGTCGCCACCGTCCAGCGTATCCGCACCGCCAAGGCCGTTCAGCACATCATTGCCGCCGTCGCCATAGATCGTATCGTTCAGCGCGCCGCCCGAAAGGGTGTTGTTCAGACTGCCGCCCGAAATAAAATCCCCGCGCGAGGTTTGCACCCCCACGATGACCGAAGCCGCTGGACCCGCACCATTCAGGCGCACCGTGCCATTGACATCGGTATACAGCAGCGCGCCCGCAGCGCCCGCAATAGTGGACATGCCCGCCCGCATGGCATCAGAATAGGCAGTATTGGCGGCCTCATTGACCAGCATCAGCATATCGCCCTGTGCGGCCGAATAATCGGTAATCGTGTCATTGCCAAAGGCAGAATTGCCCGAAATCAAAAAACGATCCGCCTCGGTTCCGCCTGTCAGCGTGTCCGCCCCCGCGCCGCCCGTCAGCGTATCGGCGCCCGCGCCGCCCAGCAAAACCGCATTGCCTGCGCCATCGGTCAGCACATCATTGCCAACCCCGCCGTCCAAGGTGGCGGCGCGAATAACCGTGTCATAGGCATAGCGAATGGAATTGATCGTGTCTGCCACCGGCACCATATCGCGCCATGAAATCACAAACCCGCCCGTTGT
This sequence comes from Rhodobacter sp., assembly GCA_027482795.1. GTDB lineage: Bacteria > Pseudomonadota > Alphaproteobacteria > Rhodobacterales > Rhodobacteraceae > Cypionkella. The sequence goes on along the minus strand of JAIXVS010000095.1, from coordinate 4,873 downwards.
GGCGACAACGCTAGGGTGGACGTTCGTTTGGGTGCCAGCGGCTTGAGTGCTTACAAGAAATTCGTCGGTAAACGGCGTATTATCCGCATTAAACACGCGGGCTATGATGTTGTAATCAAACGCCCCTCCCGCATCTTGCGAGGACGACTCGTACACCACCACAAACTTGCCATCTGGCAAAACAGTGACGGATGGATTGTATTCATTCACAAGGCTTTGCGCCCGATTTTGCATAACTTGGAATTCGCCAAGACCATTGCCAGCGGCATCAAACCGTTGTCCGTAAATGCCCACCGCATCGCGGAAAAAATTATTTATGACGCCTTGGTTGTGCTGTGTTGTCCACACCGCCACAAAGCCCCCGCCTGCCGTGGCAGCAATACTGGGTGCCGATTGGCTGTACACGATGGTGTCGTTCAAACTGCTTTGCGATGTGGCATTTAATGGAACGCCCGCCGAGTTGTATATGCGGAACGATACGTCAGCGTCGGTGCCGTTAGAGGTAAAGCGAGAGCCAGTCCCATCCTCCCAAGCTACGACAAAATTGCCATTCGTTAGGGTCACCACTGTAGGTACGTTTTGCCTGCCTGTTGTATAGGTGTTCACCTGAAACGGGCCACCCGACAACGTACCATTTGCGTTGACTATTTGGCCGCTAATCTCGGATGTGATTATATCGCCTACGAGGCTGGCGTTGGTATAAACAACAACATAGTTGCCCCCAGACAGGGCTGCGACAGACGGCTCGGATTGAATTGTACCCGTTGTATTTGGCGTGACGTTCACAATGCTTGAGGCAACATCGGTAGCTGAAAAACTGCGCGCCATGATGTTGCTTGGCAAAGAAAATGCTGCTTCTTCAGTAGTCCATGTCACGACAAAGCCGTTATTGGCCAGCGCCGTCACCATGGGCTGCGATTGGTTTAGATCAGTTTGGCCAGCGTTCACCAACAACTCGGTCCCAACCTTTGCACCCAGCGCATCAAACCGCTGCGCGCGAATGTTGGTGCTGCCCTCATCAACCCAAGTCGCCACATACCCACCGCCAGAAAGCTGTGCCATGGCCGAAAAAGTCTGCGAGCCTGTGGTAATGGTGCTAACAACAGCGACATCACCGATCCGCGTCAGCGGGTTAAATGCACCCGTGGCAGTGATCGTATCATCGCCCAACCCGCCGACCAAACGATCAATCCCACCGCCGCCATAGATTACGTCATTGCCTGCCAAACCGTTGATGGTTTCTGCGCCAGTGGTGCCGTTCAGCGTGTCGTTCAGGGCGGTGCCGTCCATAGGGAACTCCAATCAAAAGGTTTAAATGCAGATCGCGGGGCAGGGTTGGGCGCCGCACAGGCGGCGCGCCGCAGCAAACTGGCAAAAGGGTGGATACTAATCTTTCGCGAATTTAATGTGACTAGGGTTATTTGCAATGCAAATTAGATACATTAACTATACTTTATGTTAGCTAGGCGCGTATTGCGGGTATAGCGCCCCATTTTGGCCTGTAAGTCTTTGTGGGGCATGACAAAGGCACTGGCTTCGGCGGCAGCCAAACCATCACCTTCGGGCCAGATTCTGGGAACATGCGCGCGTCGCACCTGCACAGTGCCGCCCAAGGCCAGCCAGTGCGCCGCGGCAACATTTTCCTATCACTGCATCAGCATTCCTGATACATAAGCGGGCAGTACAATTATGGGCTGTCATGACCAACCAAATCCTTGTTGTTGATCCGCTTGAACGCCAAGATATCTTGCGCGCTTTGGCCAGCGAAGTGCGCGGCCGCATTTTGCAGCATCTGACGCGATTGGGGCCGCGCAACGTCAATCAGGTGGCCGATGAATTGGGCCTGCCACAATCGACTGTTTCATCGAATATTCAAATACTTGTCGATGCAGGGTTGGTGCAGACCCATTCGGAAAAGGGGCGCAAGGGCAGCCAGAAAATATGCCATTCAACTTTCACCGAATTGCTGATTGCGTTTAAGGAACCTGCGCCAACAGCGACAAATGCCATCGAAGTGGCGATGCCGATTGGTCTTTACACCCGCTGTGAGGTTAGCGCGCCCTGCGGGCTGTGTTCGCCCGAAGGGGTTATCGGCCTTTTGGATGTGCCAGACACATTTCTTGACCCCGACCGTATGCGCGCGGGGCTGTTGTGGTTTACGCGCGGCTTTGTGGAATACCAGTTTCCAAACAACGCGAAATTGGCAGGCACATCGGTGCAAGCGCTTGAATTTGAAATGGAATTATCATCCGAAGTGCCGGGTACATCAAAAGATTGGCCGTCTGACATTACCATCGCCATCAACGGTCAGGAAATTGATACATGGACATCGCCCGGTGATTTTGGCGACAAACGCGGCAAGTTCACACCCGATTGGTGGAAGCTGGAAGGGTCGCAATATGGCGACCAAAAACGCTGGCAGGTGCTAGAAAGCGGCACTTACCGCGATGGTCAAAAGGTGTCTAACTGCGCGCTGGATGATCTAAAGCTGAACGATCATCGTTCGATCCGCGTGCGAATTGGCGTTAAGGATGACGCGCGCCACCCTGGCGGATTGAATATTTTCGGGCGCGGTTTTGGCGATAACGGGCAAGACATTACGCTGCGGTTGATCCGCGCCTAACCTATTGCCCCCTGCGTTAGCCAGACCCTCCGCATTTGCGATTTCTGCATTTTTCGCTTGACCAATGCCCCCTTGCTGGCGAACTATACCAGCAATTCAGATATAGACCAGACTTGCGGATTGTGATTCTGGCTTGGGGAGAGACAAAGTGAAAGCACGGGTCACAGCGCACAGCGCCTTTACGATAGCCGATATCGACAAGCGTATTTATGGATCGTTCCTCGAACATCTGGGGCGGGCGGTTTATACGGGCATTTACGAGCCGGGCCACCCCACTGCCGATGCGGCGGGTATGCGCGGCGATGTGCTGGATTTGGTGCGTGATCTGAACACGCCGATTTGCCGTTATCCCGGGGGCAATTTCGTATCTGCCTATAACTGGGAAGATGGTATTGGTCCCAAGGCTGACCGCCCAAAGCGGTTGGATTTGGCGTGGCGCACGACCGAAAGCAACCAAGTTGGCATCCACGAATTTGCCGATTGGGCCGAAAAGGCGGGCACAGAAATGATGCTTGCGGTCAACCTAGGCTCGCGCGGTTTGGACGAGGCGCGGGCCTTTGTTGAATACGTCAACCATAAGGGCGGTACCTATTGGTCTGACCTGCGCGCCAAGAATGGGCGCAAAGACCCGTGGAATTGCCGCCTGTGGTGCCTTGGCAACGAGATGGACGGCCCATGGCAGGTTGGCCACAAATCGGCGGGCGAATACGGCCATTTGGCGAACGAGACGGCCAAGGCGCTGCGCGGTCTTGATCCATCGCTAGAGCTGATCGTTTGCGGTTCCAGCCATTCCAATATGCCGACCTACCCCCAGTGGGAAGCCACGGTGCTAGAGGAAACATACGATCAGATCGATTACATCAGCCTGCATATGTATTTCGAAAATTATGAAAAGAATTCAAACGAATACCTTGCCCTGCCGATGCGGCTGGAAAACTATATCGGCACCGTTGCGGGTGTGATTGACTATGTTAAGGCCAAAAAGCGGTCAAAAAAGGATGTGAAAATATCCTTTGATGAATGGAACGTTTGGTATCACGAGCGCAAGGCCGATGCCGACCGTATGCGCGATTGGGATTGGCCCGAAGCGCCCGTTTTGCTGGAAGATGTCTATAATTTTGAAGATGTCTTGCAGGTGGGCTGCATTCTAAACACCTTTATCCGCCGCGCCGATGTTGTGCAAATTGCCTGCATTGCGCAATTGGTCAATGTGATTGCGCCGATTATGACCGAACCCGGCGGCGCGGCATGGCGGCAGACCATTTACTGGCCGTTCTTGTTTGCCTCCAAACACGGGCGCGGCACGGCGATGCAATTGGCTGTCGAAGTGCCCAGCTATAACGCCGATTGCGCGGCAAATGTGCCGTGGCTGGATATTGCGGGCGTGCGCGATGACGATGCAGGCACGCTGACCTTTTTCGCCATCAATCGCAATGGATCCGAAGCGATGGACGTGGATTTGGCCCTTGAAGGCTTTGCGCCGCGCTATGTGACGCACACGCTGATCAAACATACCGACCTAGAGGCGCGCAACACCAAAGACGCGCCCAACACTGTGGCCCCAGCCACGGGCGATGGTGCAAAAATTACCGCCCGCGGCCTGCACCTGACATTGCCCGCCCATTCATATTCGATGATCCAAGTACAGCTTTAAAGGCATTTCAAAATACGATCACACAAGTCGTTGATCGGATTGGCGAAGGGAAAACCTTCGACCGCAAGCAGGCGGCAAATTCGCCGCGTTTTGGGAGGAAGACATGATAGTTAAAGGGATACTAAAGGCTGCCATCCTTGCAAGTGTATGTTTTACAGGGGTAGCGAAGGCTGAAGAAACCATCGTTTGGTGGGACTTTTTGGGCGGCGGTGACGGCGTTCGCATGAAAAAGTTGATCGAAGATTTCAACGCTGAACATGCGGGCCAGATCAAAATCGACGCGACCACGTTGGAATGGGGCACACCGTTCTATTCCAAAGTGCAAACCTCGGCCGCTGTGGGCGAGGCGCCAGACATGATGACCTATCACGCCAGCCGCATTCCGCTGGCCGTGCAGCAGGGCGTTTTGCAAGAATTGACCGCAGATGATTTCGCCGCGATGGGCGTAGGCCAAGCCGATTTTGCCCCCGCAACATGGGACGCTGTCTCGATCGAAGGCAAGCAATACGCCGTGCCATTGGATACGCACCCGATTGTGCTGTATTACAACAAAGATCTTCTGGGCGCGGCAGGGATGCTGGATGAAAACGGCCTGC
>JAIXVS010000309.1 GCA_027482795.1 Rhodobacter sp. | reverse complement strand
CCAAATCGCAGGCGCGGGGCTGGATGTATACGAGGCCGAGCCGCAGATCACCCCCGCCTTGCTGGCTATGGAGAACGTCACCCTCTTGCCGCATCTGGGCACAGCAGTGCTGGCAGTGCGCACGGCGATGGGCATGATGGCGCTGGATAATCTGTCCGCCTTTTTTGGCAGGCGCACCCCGCCCAATGTTGTGTAAATGATCCTCTCGCACGGGCGCAAATATGTGTTCATCCACATTCCCAAAACAGGGGGAACTGCGCTGACGCTGGCGCTGGAAGGCCGCGCGATGAAGGATGATATTCTGGTCGGCGATACGCCAAAGGCCCGCGCGCGGCGGGCACGCATCAAGGGCGACCCTGCCACCACGCATTTGCGCAAACACTCGCCCCTGTCGGATTTGCGCGGCATTTTAACCCCCGATCAGTTGGACAGTTTTTTCATCTTTACCTTAGTGCGCAACCCATGGGATCGCATGGTCAGCTATTACCACTGGCTGCGGGGCCAAGGGTTTGATCACCCCGCCGTGCATCTGGCCAAAGCCGCAGATTTCAGCGGCTTTTTGAACGACCCTGCAACGCAAGCCGCGCAATTGGCTTGGCCCGCCCGCGCCTATATGACCGACACGGCGGGCCGCGTCCGCGCCAGTGCCTATGTGCGGATGGAACATTTGCAAATCGATCTTGCCCCGATTGAGGCGCATTTGGGGTTTAGCCTGCACCCTTTGCCCCATCATAACGTATCGGCGCGCGCGCGCGACTGGCGCGGCTATTATACCGATGCAGATGCCGCCCTGATCGCCCGCCTATGCGCTGATGATATCGCCGCATTCGGCTATCATTTTGATCCGTAAAATTAGCCCAAAACGCCCAAATTCTGCCCTATCCGCGTCCTGCATCTTGCGCCTGTGAGGGGTAGACTGGCGCGGTGGTAGTGGTGGGGTGTGGTCATGCTAGGCAATTTGCGCGCGCAAGACAGTTGGGCAGAAATGGAAACAGGCGGCGGGGTTTCGGGTGGCCTTTTGCTGGCCACGCCCTTTGGGATGCGCGCGGCAAAGGGCCTGCGCGCGGGCGACACCCTGCGCAGCACATCAGGCGGCCCTGTTTCGATTGTGGCGATAGCGCCTGCGCTTGCGCAAGGCTGGATGCGCATTCCGCCCTTGGCTTTGGGCAATCGCCTGTCGGTGGTGGTGGGGCAGGGGCAGGGCCTGTTGATCGAATCCAGTTTTGCCCAGCGGATGGTGGGCAGCGCCGCGGTCGTTGTGCCAGCCTTGGCGCTGCGCCACTGGCGCGGCATCACCCAATGCCCTGCGCCCGAGATGTGCCTGCGCCTAACCCTATCGCGCCCCGCCTTGATTGTGGGCAGCACAGGGGTTCTGCTGGCCGCAAACGGCCCAGCCAATGACGGCGGCGCAGTGTATGCGCAGGAAAGATTACCCCCCGTGCCGTGCCTTTCATATAGTTCGGCCCAGCAATTGGTCGCCTGCATGATCGCCTATGAGGCGGGAGCCAGCTTGCGCGGATTGCGCCCCTACGCCGCCGCTTTCTGAGCGTCAAATCGCCCGTAAAACGTCTGCCCTTTTGCGGCAATTTCGCGCAGCAGGGCAGGGGCGGTAAAGCGTGGGCCATGGGCGGCGGTCAGCCCGTCGCAGATTGCAACGGCCTTTTCCGCGCCAATGATATCCAGCCAGCTAAACGGCCCGCCCGACCACGGCGCAAATCCCCAGCCCAAAATCGCGCCGACATCGCCCTCGCGGATGTCGGTCAAAACGCCTTCCTCCAGTGCGCGCACGGCCTCTAGCACTTGGGCCATCAGCAGGCGGTTTTGCACATCTGTCAATTCGGGCTGAACGCTGGCAAGGGGATAGGCGGTTGCCAGCCCGTCCCACAGACCCAAACGCGTGCCGTCTTCGCCATAGCTATAGAACCCCGATTTCGATTTTTTGCCCAAACGCCCCAGATCGGCCATGGCGAAAATCACCTTATCCACCGCGCCATCGGGATAGGCATCGCCCATTGCCGCGCGAGTTGCTTTGGCAATTTTCACGCCCAAATCAATGGATGTTTCATCCACCAATTGCAGCGGCCCCAGCGGCATACCCACCAGCTTGGCCGCGTTTTCCACCAGCGCGGGGGCGACCCCTTCGGCCACCATACGGATGCCTTCGTTGATATAGGGAATGATACAGCGGTTGGCGTAAAAGAACCGCGCATCGTTCACGACAATCGGCGTTTTGCGAATTTGCCGCACGAAATCCAGCGCCTTGGCCACGGCGCGGTGGCCTGTTGCCTTGCCGCGAATAATCTCGACCAAGTTCATCTTATCGACAGGGCTAAAGAAATGAATGCCGATGAATTGGTCGGCCCGCTTGGACGCCCGCGCCAAATCGCTGATCGGTAGGGTAGATGTGTTGGTGGCGAAAATGCAATCTGCGCCCACAACCGCCTCGACCTTAGCCGTCACCTCGGCCTTGATTTTCGGGTCTTCAAACACGGCCTCAATGACCAAATCGCAAGGGGCCAGCGCGGCGTAATCGGTGGTGGCCAGAATGCGGCCCAGCACTTCGGCCTTCTTATCCGCCGTGACTTTGCCGCGCTTCATGCCCTTATCGAGCAGCCCTTCGGAATGGGCGCGACCCCTGTCTGCCGCTGCCTGATCCGCATCAATCAGCACCACCGAAATGCCCGCATTGGCGGCGACATAGGCGATGCCCGCCCCCATCATGCCTGCGCCAATCACACCGAGCACCTTGACCGATTGGTCAGGCGCATCGGGGCGGTTTGCGCCCTTTTCCAGCGCCTCTTTGCCGATGAATAGCGTGCGGATCATCGCCGATGACGATGGGTTCAACAGAATAGATGTAAAATGCCGCGCTTCGATTTTCAGCGCCGTATCAAAGGGCACCAATGCCCCTTCATAAGCCGCCGAAAGCAGCGCCTTTGCCGCAGGGAACACACCCTGCGTGCGCCCATTGATCATGGCATTTGCGCCAACATAGGTCATATACCCCGCAGGGTGATAAGGCGCGCCGCCTGGCATTTTGTAATCTTTGCGATCCCAAGGTTTGACGATATCGGCATCGGTTGCCGCCAGCACCCATTCCTTGGCGCGTTTTTGCAAATCTTCGTGGGCGACCACCTCGTCAATCAACCCAGCAGCTTTGGCGGATTTTGGATCAGAAAGTTTGCCTTCCAGCAAAAACGGCGCGGCCATCATTGCGCCCATTTTGCGCACCAAGCGCGTGGTGCCCCCGGCACCAGGAAAAATGCCAACCATAATTTCGGGCAGGCCAATTTTGGCGCGTGGGTTATCGGCGGCAATAATGCGGTGGCAGGCCAGCGGAATTTCAAACCCAATCCCCAGCGCGGTGCCCGTCAGCGCGGCAACAATCGGCTTGCCACCCTTCAGCGTTTTGGCATCCATCCCCGCGCGTTCAATTTTGCGCAAAATGGCGTGCGTGCCCATGATCATATCAAAAATCATCTGCGCGCCGCCTTTGCGCATATCGGCCAGCACGTTCAAATCCATGCCGCCCGCAAAATCCTTTTTGCCCGATGTGATGATCAGGCCCTTTACAGCGGGGTCAGCTAATGCGGTATCAACCATTCCATCCAGCACCAAAAACCCGTCCGATGACATCACATTCATCGACCGCCCCACCGTGTCCCAAACAATCGTGGCCACGCCGTCGGCATCGACGGAATAGGTAAAATCTTGGCTCGCGGTGCTCATGGCGTCTCTCCATATCGGGTGCCGTCTTTGCGGGTAAATGTCGCGCGCCCGCCTTCCATGGTGACCATTAGGTCAACATCAGAATATGTCGCCACTTCGCGCGCGGCTTTACTGCCCACCACCAAAAACTGGGCAGGCGCGTTTGTGTGGTTGATAAAGTGATGCCCGTTTGGGCTGCCTGCGGGAAAGGCTGCGCAATCGCCCACGCGCATTGTTTCGGGGCCAGTCTCGGTGATCATCGTCACCTCGCCTTGGGTGACCATCACAAACTCATCTTCCGCCAAATGCCAGTGGCGAAGGGACGACATCGCCCCCGCCTGAAGCGTAACCAAATTTACGCCAAACTGCGTCAGCCCCCCTGCGTCCCCCAGCCGCTGGCTGGATCGGCCTGCGACCATTTCGGCATAGGGCGGCGGATAGATGGACCCCGTTTTGACAGGTGCCTTGGACAGGTCGATTTTCATCACACCCTCTCGATAATTGTCGCTACGCCCATGCCCGATGCAATGCACAGCGTGGCAAGGCCCGTGCCCTTGCCCGTGCGTTCCAATTCATCCAGCAAAGTGCCGATGATGATGCAGCCCGTGGCCCCTAGTGGGTGGCCCATGGCAATAGACCCGCCGCAGGCGTTCACCAGCGCTGGGTCAACATCAAACGCCTGCTGAAACCGCAGCACGACAGATGCGAAAGCCTCGTTCACCTCGAACAGGTCAATGTCGGAAATATTCATGCCAGAATCGGCCAGAATTTTCTGCGTGGCGGGCACAGGGCCTGTCAGCATGATGGTGGGATCAGTGCCGATTTTCGCCGTCGCCTTGATGCGGGCGCGGGGCTTTAGCCCGTGCGCGCGGCCAAATTCGGCATTGCCAATCAGCATCGCCGCAGCCCCATCGACAATACCCGATGAATTGCCCGCGTGATGCACATGGGTAATCCGTTCCAAATGCGGATATTTCATCAGGGCTACTTTATCAAAGCCTGGCATCACCTCGCCCATCTCGGCAAAGGCGGGTTTCAGCGCGGCTAGTGCCGCCATATCGGTTTGCGGGCGCATATATTCGTCGCGGTCCAAAATGGTCAGCCCGTTTTGGTCCAGCACGGGCACAACCGATTTGGCAAACCGCCCCTCCGCCCATGCCTGCCCCGCCCGCCGCTGGCTTTCCACGGCCAGCGCGTCCACCATCTGGCGGGTAAAGCCGTATTCGGTGGCAATGATGTCTGCCGAAATGCCTTGCGGCACAAAATACGTGCCCATGGCAAGTTGCGGGTCAACCGCAATGGCCGCGCCATCGCTGCCCATCGCCACGCGGCCCATCATCTCGACCCCGCCCGCGATATAGGCGGCCCCCGCGCCGCCCTTGATCTGATTGGCGGCCAAATTCACCGCCTCGATCCCGCTGGCGCAAAAGCGGTTGATCGCAAGGCCGGGGATGGATTGGTCAAGGCGCGATGCCAGCACGGCGCTGCGCGCAAGGCAGCCGCCCTGCTCGCCCACTTGGGTGACATTGCCCCAAATCACATCTTCTACCGCATGGCCCACCAGCCCATTGCGCGCGGCCAGCGCATCTAGCATCCGCGCCGAAAGGGCAACTGCGGTCACTTCGTGCAGCGCGCCGTCGGGGCGGCCACGCCCGCGCGGGCCGCGGATTGCGTCATAGATGAAGACATCGGTCATGACAGTCTCCTATGCCGCCACAAAGGCGCGCTGCATCAGATCATAGGGGTGCTTCCAACCCTTTGTGCCAGAAATACGGGTCAGCCAAGCGTCGATATTGGGCCATTCGGCGCGGTCAAATCCATAGGGTTCGGGGTAGTAAAGGTACCCAGCAAGCGATAGATCAGCGATGGTCATCTCTGCGCCTGCAACCCAATTGCGCGCAGATAAGTGATCGTTCAGCACGGTATATGATGCCTGCAAACGCCCCATCTGAAACGGAATAACGCCTGCGGGGCGTTTATCTTCGGGCAGGAAATTGGCCAAAAAGCGGGTGTTGCCAATCAGCGTTGAAAATTTGTGATTGTCCCAAAACAGCCAGCGCAGCACTTCGCGCCGCTCTGCCGCCGATTTGCCGCCCAGTTTTCCCGTTTTGCTGGACAGGTAATCCAATATCACGCCCGATTGCGTGAGCGTGGTATCGCCGTCCACCAGCACGGGCACTTCGCCCATCTCATTAATGGCCTTAAATTCGGGGCTGCGCGCCTCGCCCTTAAAGAAATCAACAAAAATCGGCTCCCATTCCAGCCCCAGAAAGGTCAGCGCCAGCGCCACCTTATAGGAATTGCCGCTTTCGCCAAAACAATACAGTTTCATCGTCATGTTCAGCCCTTTCTGGACTATTTCTGCCGATCTGCCAGTTCAGAATTGAACAGGCGCAGGCGCTGGGTAAGGTTGTCTTTATCGGTGACCGAGGAGAAATTTTCGAACAGAAACGACAGCGCCTCGCCCTCGTTCAAACCCGCCTCGGCGGAGAATCTTTTCAGGGCCCGATAGCCGTCTTCGGTCATCGCCACAGGAAAATGCCGTGTCATGCGAAAGCGTTTTGGCATGTTAGAACGCCCCCCCTAAAACGCCGCTTCAGGCAAAGACATCACCACATCGCCGCCCGTCTGAATGCGCGCCAGATGCAGCGCGGTTGCGGGCAGGCAGCGTGCCATATAAAACTGCCCCGTGGTGATTTTG